>CACYXI010000019.1 GCA_902778265.1 uncultured Bacteroidales bacterium
GCCGGTACGGTACATACGAACCTTACGTCCCCATCCGTCCTTCTCCACGAAAGGACAGTCACAGAAAGACTGGTCTGTCAGTTCAGGCTGCTGCCAGTAGCCACGGCCTACCTGTACGGAAGCGAAACATAGCTCACCTGACATGCCTCGCGGCAGCAGACGGCCATGCTGGTCGGTGACGAAACACCAGCTGTTTGCCATGGGACGGCCAATAGGGATGTTGTCATACACCATGCCTTTCTCCAGGCGGAATATGGAGATAAGGTCTGTACATTCCGTAGGGCCATAGCCGTTGAACAACTGTACATCACCGCTGACCAGACCGCTCATCTTCTCACCAGTCAGCGTCATGTAGCGTACAGGAAGGGTATAGCCCTCAAGCAACAATGTGCCTAAGGAGGTGGTGTAACTGCCGCCTGTGATTCCATGTTCGTAGATGAAGTCCCTGATACCTTCCGTATCACGGCGTATCGCTTCTGGGATAATATGCACACTGGCGCCTATTGTCAGCGGCGGAAACAGGTCCTGTATGTGTGCGTCGAATGTGAAGGGACGGTGAAGGCTGATTCTGTCTGATTTCCTCAGGCTAAGGGCATCGGTCATGGATGCACAGTAGGAACTTAGTCCCGCATGGTGGAGCATCGCTCCCTTGGGAATGCCAGTAGAGCCGGAGGTGTATACCATGTAGGCCAGGCCGTCTGGTGTGGCAAGGTTAATGGGGTCTGTCATCTCGCTGAAGTCCACGTCATCGATAAAGATGACCTGCATCCCTTCAGGCAGGTTTATCCCCTGTGACAGTTTCTCCTCCAGCAGGTCATGACTGGTAATGAGCACCTTGGCCTGGCTGTCTTCCAGTATATACTGTAAGCGCCCTGCCGGGTATTCCGTATCCATGGGGACATAGGCACCGCCTGCCTTCATGACGGCGATGACAGAGAGAGGGAACTCCTTCACGCGGTCGAGCAGGATGCAGACAAAACAGTCTGGCTGCACTCCGGCGTCTGTCAGCAGGTGAGCCAGCAGATTAGAGCGTCTGGATAGATCGGCGTAGGTCAGCTGGCTATTCCCATCTACCACAGCTGTCCGCTCTGGAGCCTGATCAGCTCTGCCTGCTCGGCTTTGGTAACCAGGCTGAGCGATGACAATGGCGACTGCGGATGCAGCATCATGTCTTGCGCCACTGTCTTTACCGTCTGCACCATAGTTCGCAGGAAGCCTGGGCTGTAAAGCCGGTCGGAAGACTCTGCACGGAGGTCATACTGACCATCGCGCTCTACGACAGTGAACGTCAGGTCGCTGCACGTCGTGTTGGAGTCCAGGCGACAACAGGGATAGCTTTCCTCGCCAAGCTTTATTTCCTCGGTGATTCCACCGCTGTAAAAGTTGAAGCTGATACCCGGCTTCATCTGGAGGTCACGGCAGAAATGGCTGAAGGGATAACTCCCATGACGGATGGTGCCCATCAGTTCGGTACGGAACGACTTGACAAAATCCGTAACCTTTGTGTCTGGATTCACCAGTGCCCTGACAGGTACTGTGCGTACAAACATACCAAATGCCTCCCTGAGCCGGCGCTGAATCCTGCCGTGGCTCGTAGTGGTAAAGACAGAACTGCTTTCCCTGCCTACAACAGAAAGCGTATAGGCAAATGCCGCCATCAGCAGCAGATTGGGAGCTGTGTCGTATCGTCTGCACCACTCAGCGACCTCTGCCATGGGCAGATGCCCATCGTATCTGATATACTTGCCTAATGGATCGCTGACGGACTCAGACAGGGAGAGGGCCTCACAACCCTGGTAATGCTGGCGGAAGTATTCCCTGTCCTTTTCGTAAGCGGCAGTGTGAAATGTCGATTCTTCATCTTCTGCCCATGAGAGCAGACTATATGATGGCTTAGGCAATGACTTACCTGCGTAGGCTAACGGCAGATATACCTTTCCGAAAAGCAGGGCAACGGACGTTCCGTCAGCAATGAGATGGGAGAAATCAACGAGAAACACAATCCTGTCAGGAGTCTCTATCAGGTGGAAACGGCAGAGTACGTCGTTGAAAGGGTCGAAGGGTCTTAGAGCCGTCTGGAGATATTCCTCACATTCGGATTCCGACAGCGTGAGCCTGAATATTGGCAACTCCCTTGTTTCGTCAACCGTTTGCCGCAGCTCATCATCCTCTGTCAGAAAACGGATGCGAAATGCCGGACAATTGGCATAGATGGTCCTGAGTGCCTGCTCAAAGCGGTCAAGGTCAATACTCTTGGGTAAAGAAGTCATGTATCCCAGGTTATATTGTGTCATCTGGGGATGCTGTATCATCTCAAGGAAGACGCCTAACTGCGATTGTGACAAAGGATATGTCTTCATATATTTTCCTATTTCGTTATTTTTTGATATTCAGGTATAGACAATTCAATCCATTGGCATATTTGTAATTGACCTCATCGCAGAGCCCCTTTACAATATCTAAGCCTATCTGTTCTTCATCTATCACGTCATGCTGTCCCGGCTGATAGCTCACCAATGGGTTGTATGCCTTGCCCACGTCCTTTACGATGATGGAAAGACGTGTGGGCTGGTCGATAATACTCACGTCGAAGGAGTCTTGTTTCTGTTCTTTTTTCCCCATATCATATTGGTGAAACATGATCTCCTCCAGAACATGCTGTACCTTCGTCATGCGCTCCTCCCCAATGTCGAAAATACTGACGTAGAAAAGAAGGTCGTTAAGTTTGCTGTCCACGTCGTCAAAATCGTAGCGCACACTAACAGAAAAAGAATCAAGATTGCCTATGGTAGATATGAGGTATATCCTATGGATGGCGACCTTACGCCTCGACATAAAATATGGAATACCAAGGGAAATGAGCATGAGTGTCCACATGCCTATGGGGAAGGCTATCCATACGTTTGATGGAATCCAGTAGGAGCATGCCAGGAAGGGAATCAGAACACAAGCCACCAAACCCAGTATCAGGCCTGTGGCAAGTTTGGCCCTTTTTGTAATAAGATAAATGTTAACCAGCATGATTGTCACCGCCAGGGGAATCAGTACTAAGCTGAACAGACGCAGGGGCTGTTCTGATATTGTCAGGAGAGCCTCATCCGCTCCGAAAAGCCGTGCCAGGAAAGACGGGAAGAGGAAAAGCAGCAGGGTGGTCAGTCCCGCTCCACCCAACACTCTCCTGAAGACACTGTCGAACAGCCGCCGCATACCGTTCCAGTCCTGTTCGCCATAGAGTCTGCCTCCAATACCAGTGATGGCACCGCATGCACCTCCGACTAAGAGCATGCCGATGGAGAACATCTGCATGCAGACACTGAGGATAAACATACCGTCGGCTCCCTGTATATGCATGATGATGGCATTCAAGCCCAACAGCATGACTGCCACGGAGACCATGTTTACGGCATTTGGCAGTCCACGAAGCAGGCACTTACCCCCCAGCTTCAGCGAATCTATGGACAAGGGGAGTTCGAAACGGAAAGGTCGCGGTTCTTTTGTAAGGTATGGCACATAGCTGAGAATGGCAACCACAGAGCTCAGGGCCGAGGCAATGGCAGCGCCTTTCATGCCCAGCTGGAAGTGGACTACCAGCAACAGGTCGAGCAGGATGTTTGCCGACGTAAGGATAATCATTGCTTTGGTTACCAGGCGGGGACGACCGCAGATTTCTATGAACTGGCCGAGGCTCATGGCTAAAAGGGTCACCACACCTCCTATAAAGGAAATGGGAAGATAGTCTGCCAGAAAGGGGAGCAGACGCTCATCATCGGTGATCATGTGTGAGATAGGGTCTGCCCAAATACATAAAGCAGTGGCAAGCAGGCCATTTAGCACTGTCACGCCGACAAGGCTCAAGGTAAAGATGCGGTTTACCTGCCTGTACTGCTGATTGCCGATGGCTGGCGCCATCAGCAGTGATGCCCCCGCGAATATGATTAATCCCAATAGTGAGGAAACTGACAGAATCGGGGATGACAGCATAATAGTCGAGATGGCATCAGCACTCAACTTGTTGCTGACGATGATTCCGTCGACAGTGATATTGACTTGTCCGACAACAGAACTCAGGATTGCAGCTATCATATATACCTGCAGCGAGTGGTTGATGACGTATGAGTTCCTTCTCTCTTCCTTCATGATAAATAATAGTGTTTTAACTATCGCAAGCTCGATTGCTCCTCGTCTCCTCGTACATGCAAAACTTGTAAATAATGTTATTTTTGTGAGTAATAAAATTCCAGGATCTTCTGACGTATCATACTTTCATACTTGGCTTGTATGGCATCCTGCTGGGCTTTGTGGAATTTCTGTCGGGCTTGCAAAAGATCGAAGATGCTGGAACGGCCTTCTTCGTAACGTATTTCTTCGTATTCCACACTAATGCGGCTGGCTTCACAGGCCTTGACCGATGACTGGTGCTTCTTCTGAGCTACAGTTGCATTGTAATAGGCATTCTGGATGTCTTCACGCAACTTTAGCTTGGCATCCTCGAGGGCGAGACGCTGGTGGAGTATCTCATTAGAGGCATGTTTTACACTGTTGCGAGTCTGGAAGCGGTTGAAGATGGGGTAGGAAAGCGACAGGCCTATAACTTCACCCAAATTGCTGTGAAGCTGATGACCGAAACTGCCGAGACCTCCCTGGTGGAACAAGTTGTAATAGGCAGTTCCTATGCTACCCGTCAGGTTGAGTTGGGGATAATAGTCTGCCTTTCTAACCTTCAACAAGGATTCGCTCTGGCGGATACCTGCCTGCGCAGAAATGATGGTAGGCCAACTGTCAACGGTGGACTCATAGATTGTCTGTGGCATCTGAAGTGTAGCGTCAGAAGAAAGTCCCAGAGACTGTTCGTCCTCAACGATACGGAAACCTTCGATATCAGGCATGTTAAGGGCGTGTGCCAGAGTTAGTAAGGACAGAGTATATTGCCCCTCATCATTTGTCAGTGTATGCTCGTCAAGAGCCAACTGCGCCTCGGCATCAGCTTGTTCGCTACGTGGGCGTTTACCCTCTTCCACCAGAATGGCTGCACGTCTTACCATCTCGCGGCTGGTCTCCACCTGCTTACGCGATACATCGGCCATGCCCTTATAATAAAGACTTTGCAGGTAATAGGCGGCTACCTGAATGGAGATGTCTTTTTTAGCTGCTTCCAAGTTGGCAGTGGCAGACATCAGCGAGAATCTGTCAGCCTGAATCTGATTCTTGGTCTTAAAACCGTCGAACAATGGCATCGAGGCTCTTACAGATCCTGTTGTGGCGGAACCGTCCTCGGCAAGTGAGACACTGCCATTGCCTGACGCTGCCCCAGGATTGTTGAAACCGAACATCTGGCTCATGTCCAAATTGAGGTCTGGCAGCCATGCATTCTTCGATGTGTTGAGTGCTATCTCCTGTTGGCTGATGGCCAGCGCACGTTCCTGCACATTGATATTATGGCTGATGGCATAGTCGATGCACTCATCAAGCGTATAGGCATGTTGCTGAGCTCTTGCTGCTGACAGTGCAGCTAAGAGTATAGCCACGGATGTTATCATCTTATATTTCATATCGCTCTTTACTTTTTAATTCCTCGCAGATGGTCTTCGGCATTTACGCCTTGGAGTATCTCCACATAGATGCCATTGCTGATACCCACCTTGACTGGTATGCGTTCCCATTCTTGTGACGAGAGATCCTCCGGGCTGGAGGTGAGGCGATAGACGAAAGCCGAGTCTGCATCGAACACCACTGATGCTTCATCGATGGAGAGCACACCCTTGTGCTCCTCAGTGACTACACGGGCATTGACACTGTAGCCAGAGCGGATATCGACGCCATCGGGGATGCTGGCAGCTGCCCATACCTCAAACCTGGTTACCCCGTTTTGCTCTACACCTTCTGGCGAGATATATTCCAACGTAGCAGGCACCTTGACTTCTTGCATGGCACCGAGTACCAATGTGGTCTCCATACCAACACGGAGCCGTGCTACCTCTGTCTCATCGATGTGGCCCTTGAACAGCACGTCGCTCATGTCGGCTACCGTGCAGATAGTGGTACCGTCGGAGAACATACTGGTAGCCGATACCGACGAACCCTCCTTGACTGGCACATTAAGCACGATGCCCGACATAGGACTGGCGACAATCGTCGTATTGATAGTTCCAGAACGTCTGGAAGCTCCTTTGGTCACGACCTCATAAGCAGCCTCGGCTGCAGTGAGTTTTTCGCGGGCCGCCTTCAGCCTTGTCTCATACTGCTGGTATTCTTCGGTGCTGATAACACCTTTTTCATACAAACGTTTGGTACGGTCCCACTCGCGCTGCTGCTCATTCAGTTCGATACGTGCACTCTCGATGGCGGTCTGGGCACTGTTGAGCTGGCTCATGTCGGGTATGACCCTGATATGAGCCAGCTCCTGACCTGCCGTTACGCGGTCACCAGGTTTGACAAGCACCTTGGTGATGACGCCTGTTATCTGGGGCTTCACACTTACCTCACGACGAGCCGAGAGCTTGCCGGTGGCCACCGTTGTTTTCTGAATGTCCCGCTTCTGAGGCGAGACCAGTTCATAGACCTCAGGCTCTGGTTGGGACTGTTTCCAAAGGAAATAGAATGTGTAAATTACGAATAGGCCTACAAGGCACCAAACGATGGTTTTGATAATCTTCTTCATATCTTTACTATTTTTCTTTGTTTTATTCTTCTCTTAGGGCTTCGATGGCTTTGATGGACAACGCACGCTTAGCGGGTATCCAACCTGCTATGAGACCGCCAAGCACCAGGATCAGCAATGCTGAGATAGCGGCAACAAAGGGTACATGTGGGTTATTAAACAGACTGCCCTCCTCGGTAGTGATCTGGCTGCTTACCGTGTACAGTCCCCAGAACCCTATAATAATCCCTGTAACCCCTGCGGCCAATGTAAGCAACAGGCTCTCGCACATAATCTGACGGATGATGGCCGCCGGCTGCGCACCTAAGGCACGTCGGACGCCAATCTCCTGTGTACGTTCCTTGACAGTGACCATCATGATGTTGACGATGCCTATCAGACCGGACAGCAGCGTGCCCAAACCGACAATCCATACCAACAGGTTAATTCCATCTGACATAACAACGACTTGACTTATCATCTTTTTATAATCATCTTCAGACAGTCCGGTCTCATCATTAGGCGCTATAGCGTGTCGCTGACGCAGCACTTCGCCTATCTGCTTAAGATAATCGCCAGACGGGTAGTCGTCATACAGTATGAAAAAGGCCATGTCCTGCTCATTGATGCGATTGTAGAGCAACTGTGCTGTGCTAATGGGTAGGTAGAGGCTTTCCGACTCGTTGGGGCCTAAATAGAAAAACGGACTTGTCTTTCGCATAACGCCAACAACCTGACAGGTGAATCCATTCAGGTGTACTTCTTTGCCTACGGCTTTTTGTCCCGGAAACAGTTTGGCTGCCGCCTGTTCGCCCAGGACACACACCTTACGGTTCTCCCGTACATCAAATTTGCTGATAAAACGGCCTTCAACCACTCTCAACGGTGAAAAGAGATGGTAATTCTCGGTGGTACCTGCCACCATCATCATGTCGCTGTATTGCTCAGTTTTTACCAATTGCGCCCGACCAGTTGACGGAACTTCTAAAACGAGGCCCTTGTCATGGATAACGCCTGGGAACCTGTTCTCGATGGCATCAAAGTCGGCATCGGTTATATTCCAACGGCGCCCACGCTCAAATCCCCCGTATGCAATGGTCGTGGGTCTAGAAAAGTAAGCCACGGTATTGTTAGGCATTGCTTTCATCTGTGCGGCAATACCTCCACTGAATCCCATGCCGGCGCCAATGAGGAACATCAGTATCAGAAGGCCCCAGAACACACCGAAGGCCGTCATTAACGACCGCATTTTCTGCTTCCGTATGGACTCCCAAACCTCCTGCCAGAAATCTTGATCAAACATCTTTGTTATTTACAATTTGACAATTTACAATTAGATAATTTATGATGTCAGCGCATCCACGAGTTTGATGGTGACGGCCCTTTTTGCCGGCACATAGCCGGCTGCGATGCCAGCCAACACCATGATGACATTACACCCGACAACCGCACCAAGCTGAACGGTGGGATCGGAAAAATAGGGGACGCTATCACCCAGGGCTGCCGACAGTAACTGAGTCAGTCCGATGCCAAGCATCATACCAATATAGCCGAATACCATGGTAATGATGACCGATTCGATAAGCACCAGTCTGATGATACTTCCATTACTGGCTCCCATAGCCCTGCGTACGCCAAGCTCACGGGTGCGCTCACGCACCGTGATAAGCATGATGTTGGAAACGCCCACCACACCTGCTAATAGTGTGGCAATACCAATAATCCATACGAAAATACCAAGATAGGAAAGTACTTTCGTCATATTGATCACCGTCTCAAAATCGTTTCTGATAACCAATGCTTTGCTGTCCTGAGGACTGCACCCGATACGAGGTGATATGAAATGACGGATATCGGAAGTGAGCTGGTGTAACTTGTCCATATCCTCTATGCCGGCATATTCCACCTCCATCATGCTCAATGCAGGTTTTGTAGGACTGTATAGTGCCATCACTGTAGAGATGGGCGCATAAGCACTGATGGTTTGATAGCCTTCAAAAAGAAAACGGCACTCTCCTACCACTAAAAAGGTGTTTCCGTCGAAGTTCACCTCCCGTCCTACAGGATTATTCTCACCAAACATCTCGCGACACATACGGCTGGAAAGCACACAGACTTTTCGCTGCTCCTTAATATCAGTATGGTTGATATCGCGCCCGCGAGAAATCTTATAGTATTGTGCAATAATGTAACCCGGAGTACAACCCGTTAAGGACGTGCTCACATACTCGCTCCCGCTGACAGCCTGCACGGCCTGATTGAACGTGGGATACACATTAGTGACATAATCGAAATGCCGGTTCCGCAGTGCCTCTGCATCTTCAAGGGTCATTTCCACCATACGGTCAGTATTCATGCCGTTCCAGGGTATGGAGGTTTTACCTGTGGTGAGTGTGACGAGCTGAGGCATATCGAGATTGGCGCTCTTGTAGACGCCTTTCTGGATACCTCCAGCCGAACCCAGCAGTGTCACCAGGATGAACATGCCCCAACCGATGGCAAACCCAGTGAGCATGATGCGTTGGCGGTTGCTTTGCATGGAGGCTTTTACCTCTTCTATGAGATCCTTCATTTCTCGTCCTTGAATATAACGCCGTCCTTGAAATAGATTCTTCGGTCGGTCTGGTTGGCAATTTCCTGCTCGTGGGTCACGATGATGACCGTCTGGCCCTCCTTACGGTTTACTTCACGGAGCATGTCCATCACCTCCTGAGTTGTCTTGCTGTCAAGCGCTCCTGTTGGCTCATCGGCCAGGATAATCTTCGGATGCGAGATGAGTGCACGGGCAATGGCAACACGCTGACGCTGACCTCCAGAAAGCTGCATGGGCAGATGATGCCAATGTTCGGCGAGGCCCACCTTTTCCAGATACTCCATGGCAAGTCTGTTTCGTTCCTTCCGTTTTACGCCACGGTAATAGAGCGGCACTGCCACATTCTCCATGGCGTTCTTGAAATTAATCAGGTTGAACGACTGGAAGATAAAACCTATCAGTTCATTGCGATAGAGCGCTTCGGTCTTCTCATTGAGGTTTTTCACCAAACGACCAGCTAATCGATATTCGCCTTCGTCGTAGTCGTCGAGGATCCCCATGATATTGAGCATGGTGCTCTTACCAGAACCTGATGGACCCATGATGCTGACCAGTTCACCCTCATCAATATGAAGATCTACGCCTTTGAGCACGTGGAGGGGTACTTCCCCAGGGTAGGTCTTGTGAATACCTTTAAAATCTATCATCGTTACAGATCAATTTTTAGTCTTAAATTATTTTCAAAGATAAAAACTTGTTTTATGAATACTTGGTGCAAATATACACATTAAATTTCAATTTCATGTCCGTTTTCCTCAAAAAATATTAAATTCACCACGTTTCGCAGCGACAATGTTGTCAGGCAGGTTCACCAGATAGTCGAACTGTGCTTCACGAGGCAGGTAGAGCGCACTCTTAGCTGCAAAGTCGCTTGGTTCCACAGGTATTACACGCCCGCCACGCATCGGACGGCTCTGTAATATCTCTGCTTCTACCATCTTGTAACGGCTATAAGCATATCGGAGGAATAGCAGGGCCAGCACAGGCATACAATACTGGCTACTGGTTAACTTGCTGCCTTGGCGCAGCAAATCAGCCGACTCCCATAGTTCTGCTTCTAGCTTTCTTATATTGATCATAGTTCTGTTGCGTATTTACTTGTAATTAAAACCCTTGTATCACACTCCAACAACTCGGCAATCTTGTCGAGAGTCTGGAGGTCGGGCTGTGAAGAATTTGTACACCACTTGCTGACTGTTGTTACGTTCTTACCAAGTTGTTCTGCTAACCACTTGTTGGTTCTCTTCTTCTCAGCGAGAACTACTTTCAGTCTATTTAAATCTTTCATCTTTTCCTTTTTATATGATTTGAACGCAAATTTAGTGAATTTCTTCGAGAAAGCAAAACAATCCACTAGATTTTAATGATTTTAAAGAGAAAATAATGGTAAAACGATCTTTCTGCGTGTAATAAATCCCGCTTTGCCTATTGACGCACCACTTCCGACCTTTATGGATGAGAGGATGTCTCTCTGAATGCGTCCCGCTTTCGGTGGAGTTGCACATGGAGGCAGTAGAGTTGTACTGTCGTCTTATTCATAAACGCTGCCTGTCTCAATGGGAAGAGTGCAAGCACACGTCCCATTGTGTTTCCAGTGCAGGCATTGAAAACACCGACGGGCAATGTTTATGAGCCGACGGTGCAACACAACTTGCTTCTCCACATGCCCTCCATACCGAGAGCGGAACTGATGCATTCAGGGAAACGTTCTTTCATCCAGTCCGAAGGTGACGCTCGACAAAGCCAAAGGCTAACTTGAACAGCTTCGACTTTAATCTTCCCACCCAGAGCCATGTTCCATCCCGCCATTGACTCCTTACTGTCTCATCAGCAGAGCCGAAGGGACAGCCGGAAACAATGGCGGGAGTATGGGCGAGGACACATGTCTCACGACGTGAAAATCTACGGCAGGGTATCTCCGGCAGGCTCCGAACCTTCTGCTGTAGATTTCCAGTTCATGACACAAGAGTCCTCCTAATGCCCATACGGTAGAACATCAGGCTCTTCCCGCCCTTCTTTTGAGCTAAAGAGAATTCTAATAGCCTATGAGGAGACACAACCACTGTTTAATAGAATCAATGATGGGTATAATGTACAAAATTACATCATCGCAACAATCCATAAATTGTTGGAACATAAAAGGATGATTGATGACAAATACTTCAATTCGCTCAATAACTTCCAATAATTTCTTTTTCATACGTCGTAATCTTTAAAATCATACGACTGGAAGATATTATCTGAAGTCAGATCGGTCAAGGGCAAACGTATAACGTCTTATTCGTGTTGTGTACTACGTGAGGATAAGAGAAGAGCGATAGGTCTCCTATCGTATAAGTACAAAATATCTCAATAGGGACTGTCTGTCCCCAGGGCGTAGCCTTCCCCTGAGTGTTTTTAGTGGTATAGATTATTATAGAAATTCTTTTCTTGCTTTCTTATCATGCATATCCCTATACACTTCTTATCTTTCCTTGTAAGCAAGCACGTAAAAAGAAAACTGATATTTATTTGGTTGTTTCGAAGAAAATGATTACCTTTGCATCAGATATTTGACATGTTGAAACAAAGCAGAACGACGCAGACAGGAAGTTTCTAAACCGTTACCTATTAAAGTTTTGCTTATCTGTAAGTGATTGATAATTAAAGGAGTAACCATAAGACTCGCAGATTAAAGTGGTATTAGTATAATCAAGAATAGAGATACAATGAAGAAGATATTATTAGCATTTACAATGTTACTGGCAATAGCAGCTTGTACTAACAAGTCGGTGACGGCAGTTGGGAACAATGAAGAAAGCAGCGAGGTAGCCTTTGAGGTGGCCAAGAACTACTTCTTCAAGAATGACCAGGTGATTCCTGAATACCCGAAAATTACCACAGAAGAGGAGTTCAATAAGCTTTTCGGCATGGCCACGACGATGGGTGAAGAGGGTAAGCCTACAGCCATCGATTTTACTAAGCAGTTTGTATTGGCTATCGTTCTGCCAGTAACAGACTTCGCAACGGAAATCAATCCCGTGAAGGTGGAGGAAAAGGGCGACTCTCTCCTCTATACTTACGATGTTAAGACTGGCGAGAAACAATCATTCAGAATCCAGCCCGTTTCTATCATTGTCCTCGACAAGCAATACGAGAACAAAAGAGTTGTGCTTCTCAATGAACGGGAAACGACCTATTTCCCTGCCATCGACCGTTATCTGACTGATTCTATTGGCAGCCAATACACCAATGGTGAACATTGCGTACCCATCCACAGCATAGTGAGAGTTGACGAGCGTGATACCGAGGACATCAAGGTATGGGGCGATTTCTGGGTATTCAACTATAATCAGGTGGGAGACACACTGAAATGCGTCTCTGGTGGCAGCCATCCTGGACTGATGCACATCCGACAGACAGAAAAGGGCTTTGAAGTGACAGCCTTCGACCAGGTAGAGGATGGCTCCAGATACTTGCCGACGGCCAAGAAGATTTTCGGTGACAAGTTCGATGCCTTTAAAACTATCAACAGTGATGAGAAGAATCGCGAAAGATTGAGAGCAGAAGGACTGGCGACTTATGCCAAGAAGAACGGCCTCTCAGTGACTCTGTATCAGGACTATGGCTGGCCCGCCAAGAAGCTGGAGGAATAGACATGTAATAGAATGCTTAGAGATTTCATCGCCATCGACTTCGAGACGGCAAATCAGCAGCCGTCGAGTGTCTGCTCCGTAGGAGTAGTCATGGTTCGTGACGGGCAGATAGTGGATTCGTTCTATAGTCTGATCCAGCCTGAGCCGAACTACTATAATTATTGGTGTCAGCGGGTACATGGCATCTCGCAAGATGACACAGACGAAGCCCCTGTGTTTTCCAAAGTGTGGCAGCAGTTGGAGGAACGAATTGTAGAGGTGTACTTCTCAGACAAAGAACTTGATGACATAAGATACCAGACAGCCACCTTGCCTTTTGTAGCTCATAATGCACGCTTTGATGAAGGGTGTCTGAAAGCCGTGTTCAAGGTGTATCAAATGAATTACCCTGACTACCATTTCTACGACACCCTGACAGCTTCACGCAGACAGTTCGGACAGTCATTGCCTAATCATCAGCTTCACACCATAGCTGCTGCCTGTGGCTACGATCTGCAAAACCATCACCATGCTTTGGCTGATGCCGAAGCCTGTGCAGCCATTGCTTTATACATATTATAATAATGATTGCAACTATTTCCCTCCATAATACGTCTAAAAGTCAGAAACTTTTAGAAAGAGATTAGAATGAAGACAATAGGCAACATTATCTGGATTATCTTCGGCGGGCTGCATATTGCCCTGGAGTATTTCATTGCTGGACTTATTTTGATGATAACCATCATCGGCATCCCGTTTGGCTTGCAGAGCATGAAACTGGGTATGCTGGCCATCTGGCCGTTCGGTACGAAGGTAAAGTGGAAGCCATCGCAGCCCGGCTGTCTGAGCATATTCATGAATGTGCTGTGGTTCTTCGTGGGCGGCATCTGGATATGGCTCACCCATGTTTTCTACGGCCTCATTTTCTGCATCACTATCATTGGCATCCCCTTCGGAAAGATGCACTTCCGTCTGGCAAAGCTGGCCCTTTCGCCATTCGGTAAAGAACTCGTATGAATCAGGCTGCTCATTTCCTTTGGCAGCTACCTGTACTCTCTGCTGACATCCATTTTTTAATCTGCAGCCGAGTTGTTTACCAGCCTAATACCCAATGGCTGTTTGAATAATTGCCAATGAGTTCGGCATCGCTAATGGGATTGAGCTGACGCATCAGGGGATTGCGCTTTGAGATATCAACAGGCAGCCCTTGTGTATCGTGACTGTTGAACTCCAGGATTGTGGCAGTCTTCGCTCCGTCATCGATTTTTCC
Source organism: uncultured Bacteroidales bacterium (assembly GCA_902778265.1). GTDB lineage: Bacteria > Bacteroidota > Bacteroidia > Bacteroidales > Bacteroidaceae > Prevotella. The sequence goes on from CACYXI010000019.1 coordinate 14,115, forward strand.
CCAGCCATATGCAGGAATGTTCTCCAGCGTGCAGTTCAGCAACACGCACTCGGCATGAGGATAGTTCTTACCTTTATTATCAGGCAAGCGTCCAATCTCGGCATATTCCGACAGTCCTTTCAGGTGACAGTCAACAAATACGTTGCCGTGATTCTCTTCCGTATTGCGAATCCACATGAATGCGCCATAACTGGTAATAGTACAATGGTTGAAGAACGAGGGACCGCGTCCTAAAATCGTGTCACCGCCACCGTCTATGCGACAGTTCAGCCAGTAACAGCTGCCATTGGCCTGAAGGGCATCGCCATCGCCGATGATGTGGATATTCTCAAAGAAGTTGCGTTCTCCGTTTACCAGCAGTCCCTCTGCCTGCCCTTTGCAATCGGTCTTGATAGTCAGATTACGGAACGTGAGGTCGCAACAGTTGTCGGCAGCAAAGGCAGCACGACGCGAAGGGAACGTACCTCGAACTTCATTGGTCTTGATATCTGCTGGATGTGGGTTAAATACCTCGTTATTCCTGTAGTGTATCAGTACACCCTCGCGACTCTCGCCCTCGATAGTGACGAACCTCTTGTTGCGGAAATACACCAGTTCCTCGTAGTCGCCGTTCTTCACAAACACGCGGTAGCCATCTTTCTCCGAAGCTATCGAATCGGGAATGAAGTCCATCGCCCCCTGAACGGTTGAGAAGTCACCCGTCCCGTCTGCCGATACCGTCAGTAGTCGTTGATTACTCTCTGGTGCCTTCGCCTTTGTGCGGAATGTCCATGCCTTCTTGCCTCGTACACCATTGAATCCTTCAATGACACCCTTGTCGATAGTGACGTAATACTCATGACCATATTCGAGCATATTATGATGCAGATAGATCGTCACTTGCTTACCATTAGTGATGATGGGGTAGAAATGGAAACCATCAGAGAAACCACCGATGATGTCGAGCTGATAACGACTCGTATCCCAGGCATTGACACCAGACGGTGTACCAGCCTTGGTATTACGGTTGGTGATGCTCTGCGACTTATAAATATAAGGTGCGGGCGTGTATTGTGCTGCAGGATTCTTTGGCTGTCCCTGGGTAGGACCTGCGGGGGTGCTCATATCCAGACGATCAACCAGTTTTCCCGTCCTCCGGTCATAAACCGACACAAACCCTTGCTGTCCAACGGTAGCATCCTCTGCCATAGTTAGAATCAGGTGGGTATCAATATTCACGTCAGTTGCCCCGTTCTCAGGGAACATCTTGGTTACAATATTATCTGCATGACAAACAGATACCATGCCAAACACCAGCCCTTGTATAATAAGTAAATGCTTTCTCATGATCAATCTGTTACCACTTCCTTAAAATGCGCTTGGCCCCATTCGATAAGTGCAATGATGGCTGGCATGAGCGACTTTCCTGTTTCCGTCAAGGAATACTCCACACGGGGTGGCACTTCCGGATAAACCTCACGATGCACCAGATGGCTCTGCTCTAGATTCTTCAATGTCTGAGAGAGCATCTTCTGTGAACAGTCCGTCATCAGACGGCGTATCTCATTGAAACGAAGGATACCCGTCTCGCTCCTGTGAAGCATGAAGAGCACCAACATCGACCACTTGTCGCCGAAACGACTGATAACATTCCTAATTGGACAAGCTAAATATTCTGCTTTTATATCTGCCATAACTATAGATTTTTCTGCAAAAGTACCCAAAAGATACCGAATTACCAAATTATACTAAGTTAATCAAAGTTAAAGTCGTTTTCAGCAAATCCCGATAACATCACAATTCCTACTTTTTGGTAACTATGTTACCTCAAAGTGCCTTCTTGCACGATTCATTTTTTCGCCGTACCTTTGCACTCGAAATCAAACAAATAACAAATTAAACAAATAAGAATTATGAAACAGATTGAGACAATTGCAACAGGTAAGAACTTTAGCGCAGTAAGCGTAGGTAAGATGAACGAGATTATTGAGCACGAGCTGCCGATGGGTGCTGTAACCATTCAGGGTAAGGTATTCGCCGGTCAGGCTGTAGGTGCTACAGGCAGCGAACTCTCATTCCAGACGCTCGTTCCCGGTCAGGACAGTGGTTTCCTTCACACCCACAAAACCCATGAGGAGCTTTACATCATCCTGAAGGGCGAGGGCCAGTATCAGGTGGACGGCGAGATTTTCCCCGTCAGCGAGGGCACCATCATCCGTGTGGCTCCCGATGGCAAGCGTGCGCTGAAGAACACCGGTAGCGAGAACCTGACGATGCTCTGCATCCAGTACAAGGCCAATGCTTTTACCGAGGCCGATAGCCCCATGACCGACGGCAACATCCTTCAGGAACCGCTTAACTGGTAATCGGCTATGATGCGACAGGCATTACAATTCCTGCACGATCACAATGAGGTGGCTTTCGCTACGAGCGACGGCCACCTTCCAAAGTTGCGTATCTTTCAGATTATGAAGCAGGAGGGCAACGTTCTCTACTTCTCCACCTCTACGGAGAAAGCCGTTTGGAAGGAACTTATGCAGAACCCCAACGTAGAGGTGCTGGCTTATGCTGACAATATCTCTGTCCGTTGCTCAGGCATGGTGAACTTCGACGTGGAGGATGATGTTAAGCGATGGATCTACGACCACAATCCCGTTCTGCCCCGTCTCTACAGCAGTTACGACCAACTGGTGTATTTCTGCCTGCCTATTGCCGAAATGGATTATTACGACCTCACGCCCACGCCGCCCATCTTCAAGCATTTCGACTTAATAGTAGGCGATGTTGACGACGGATTCGTCGGCGAGCGGTTCAAAATTCATAAATAAAGCCAAATCTTTCCCCGTATTCACTAGAGTACGGGGATTTTTTCGTATCTTTACACCCGCAAACTAATTCAAATACTGCTTATGACAAAGAAAATGATTCTGCTGAATGCCAGCCCGCGCAAGAACAAGAACACGGCGCATGTGCAAAGTGTCCGCGACAACCAGTGGCCGAAGGACTTGCAGGCTGCGTATGAGTTGGCAAGCGACTGATAGAACAATCGGAATGATAGAATATGTACAGCTTAAAATATAAAGTAACGACAAGCACCTGCGACAGCGAGGGACGGCTGAAACTGTATTCGTCTCTCCAGATGATGCAGGACTGTTCAGAGATGTGGATTGACTCAGAGTCAGGTGTGAAGCAGTATTTCGCAGAGCAGAATATGGCTCAGCTGCTGGCATCCCGTCAAGTAGAGGTCATCCGAGTGCCGGAATACAAAGAGGAACTGACGGTGACATCGACCGTCTATGGCATGAAGCCGATGTTTGGTTTCCGCAATACCTTCATCTATGATGCGGAAGGAAAACCTTGCTATAGAACATGGAGCATGGGGGCCTTTGTGGATAAGGAGAACGGAAAACTAAAACGTGTGGATGATGCTACCATTGCCTCGATGACGTTGGAGCCGCAGTTGGAGATGAACTACAAAGACCGCCGTATCATTTTGCCTAAAGAAAGTGGAACGACGCTTGATCCCATTAAAGTGCTTCGTGCCGACATCGACTATAACAAGCACCTGAACAACGCCAACTACATCCGCATGGCGATGGAACTGTTGCCAGAAAACTTCGAGGTAAAAGGCCTGAGGGTAGAATATCGTGTGCCAGCCAAGTTGGGCGATATGCTTATTCCGACTCTCTACCAGATAGACGGAGGCATTATCATATCACTGGCTATTGGCAATGAGGTTAGCGCCATCATTGAGTTCACAGTATAACATAACATCTTTATAGAGTCAAAGCCCCGACCTGCATTGATTACAAGCCGTGGCTTCTTTTGGGATTGTATGTAGAATGGCTATGCCATGAAGTGCTTGATATGGCGGGCTGATGTTACTTTGGCATCGTAGATAACTGTCACTTCGCGGGTACGTGGATTCCACTTGGTGTCCATTACGCCCTTCATGTTTTCCACCTTGGCAACCACCTTGCGATGGGAGTCGTGACGGCTCACCCTGAATGTGCAGGTTTTCACGTCAGGACGATAAGCATGCTTATGAGCATCAAAGTGAGACGTTCTTTTATCCACATTGTCGAAATGGGAAGCCTTCTTATCGTTTGTCACTACCACAACAGTTGTCTTCTTGTCGTTTCTATCGTTGTGATGCTTATTACCGGCCATTGCTGGCATTGTTGTTGTGATGGCCATCATCATCATGGCTGCGATCACCTTATTCATTGTCTTCATAATCTTCTTCTTTTAATAGTTCAACTTTTGTTCTGTGCCCAGACTCCTATGTTCTGAATTACAGTGCAAAGATCGGTACTTTTGGTGAACTATCAAAAGGATTATTCCTAATTGGAAACGGGAATCGCCTATTCTTGCGTAGGGGATTTCCATTTATCATGCCTCTGGCCACGGCTCAAATTCCAGTTCCAGCTCTACCCAAGGCTGCTGCTCCTGAGCAGTGGTGTTCTTCTGATTTGATACTCCCAAGCCTAACAGACGGATAGGGTGGGAGTGAAACTCCACGCCCAGCATCAGCTGTTTCGCCAAAGGCAAGATCTCGTCCTTGGTTCGGAGAATATGGTCAACAGTGATGCTGCGGGTAATCTGCTGGAAGTCCAGGAACTATACTTTCAGTGTCAGTGTGCGCCCCTCGAAATCATTCTTCTCGAAACGCCTGACCAGCTCCAGCACCGTGTGGTACAAGTGGATGGTGACAGCCGAGTTCTCGCTAATGTCCGACTCAAACGTCTGCTCACAGCTGACGGACTTGCGCTCCCACTCAGAAATGACAGGCCGGTTATCAATCCCTCGCGAGAAGTCATAGAACACCTGGCCCATCTTACCAAACTCCTGCGTCAGTCGGGTGAGTGACATATTCCTCAGATCCAGTCCCGTGAAGATACCCATACGATGCATCTTCTCTGCCGTCTTCTGACCGACACCCCAGATTTTCTCCACCTTCAGTTGGGCGATGAAGTCCAAGGCTCTGTCCGGGTGAATCACCGTCAAACCGTCGGGCTTGCGCCAGTCAGAGGCAATCTTTGCCAGGAACTTGCAATAGCTGACACCTGCTGATGCCGTCAGTCCCGTCGTCTCGCGAATGCGCTGTTTGATTTCACGGGCTATGTCAACGCCCAGTTCGATACCTTTCTTATTCTCTGTGACATCGAGGAAAGCTTCATCGAGCGAGATTGGCTCAATCAAATCGGTATAGTCATGGAAGATTTCGTGCAACTGAGCCGACACCTCTTTATACAGCTGGAAGTGTGGCTCCACGATAATCAGTTGCGGACAAAGACGCTTGGCCACCTGAATGGACTGTGCCGAATGCACTCCGAACCGTCGGGCCTCGTAGCTGGCTGTTGCCACCACACCACGTTCGGCATCATGGCCAACCGCTATCGGCTTACCCTTCAGTTCCGGATTGTCTCGCTGCTCCACAGCGGCAAAGAACTGGTCCATATCAATATGGATGACTTTCATTCCTACAACCAGACATCATTCACAATAGTTCCATATTAAACCTTTACGGCTCAAACATACGATTAATAGTTTAATCTGAAGCCATTAGTCAGAGGGATTAAATACTAAATCCCCATGGCCTTAACGAGCTTGTCTAATTCTGGGTTCTCTTCGGGCGATGTTACATTAAGTGCTCCATCGTCTGGAGCCTCGAAGGTCACGCTGGGAGCAGCCCCTGCATTATTGGCTTCTTCTAAGAATTCTTTGATTTCTGTCTCATTCTTGCCATTCATAATCAGTGCTGCCAGAATGCACGACATGATATCGGTTCTGAGCCCTTTGTCCTTCATATCCTGAAGTTGCTCCTTCGTGAGCGTAAACGACACATTATAGTTTTCGACGGCCATATTACCGCCAATCTCATTGGCCAAATCTGCCAACTGTACCTCGTATGGATCTTGTTTCTTATTCTTCATATCAACTTCATATATCAAATCGAGGGCAAAGGTACGAAAAATACATCACTTATCAGTTACCAGTCATCAAGAGAACGAAGGTTTTTATGCTAAATTAGTTAAATCACGCATTTTTCCGCTAAATATTCACTATCTTTGCACTCTGATTTTATAGTAACAGACAATAGTAAGATACGAGATATATGAAACAAGAATATGCCAGGGTATCCGTTGAAATGCCCGAAAACGATACAAAGAAGACTCTCCATCATGAGCTGACATACGAGATTGAGAACCCCGATATCAAGGACGAATACACTGTGAAATTCTGATGACCTGCCATGACGGATGACGAAAGCAAGAAGATACGGGTAGAACTTGACCACGAGCAAAAGGTGATTCGCCTTGGCTGCTGGTTCTATGACCTCAAAGGAGTGCTGATAGCAGAAGCCACCGAAGAGGACAAGAAGAAATACTACTGCGACAGGTTTATGACCTATCCCATCGTTGATGATGACTGGGCTGTCCGTGAAGACGATTGCCTGAAAGATGGCATTGCTGCACTGACTATCGGCAAGAAAGGTGATACTATACCCCTGATTAAGCTCAGCGAGGTTCTCGACCTTAACGTAGATGAACGTAGCGGTGACTATTCTGACATTCTCATCGATGTTGAACGTCATGGCATCACCGTTTCCAATCGTCAGGAAGATAACCCGCAGGAAGAACTACCCGAGACGATCACGCTTGAAATAGATAGAATGAAGAATCCGGAAACCTTTCGCGTATATTCTGAGTGGAAAGGGTATTACATCCCTCACAGGTACTGCCATGTCGGAAAAGACGGCAAGTTGTATGATGGTACAGAGGTGAAGGAGAACGAGACAAAAGGCCCGTATTCAAGCATGGTCTATCAGCTTGCAAATGATGTCAAAGGTCTCTCTTGGTTCTTCAACAATCAACGTCTGAAGGTTCGGTGCCTGGCTGCCAGGTCCTATGACGAGGACGAGACCGAGACCGACAGGCGCATACCTGACGACTGGCATCAGGCCGTTAAGACGCTGGAGGATGATGTTAACAGCGAGGTACAGCGAATGCGGGATGAATATCCTGATGACTATTTCCATTCTAAACGCCCCATCGTATAAGTATGCCTGAGATTAAGAAAGAAACAATGGAGAACTTCCTTCAGTTGGCGCGTGATGCCGTTCAGCAGAAGGACTATGACACTGCCACCGACCATCTGATCTCTGTCCTCCAGTTCGACAGCAGTAACAGTGAGGCTTTCGGTATCATGGGCGACATGGCATTCTCAAAGAAGGACCTCAATACAGCCGAGGGCTACTATCTCCGACGACTCGAACTAACTCCTGAGAGCTACGAGGCCCACAAGGATATGGGACGTTTGTATCTGGAGCGTTGCGAATACGACAGTGCTATTGAGGAATTCAAAACAGCCTTGGAATGCGATAAAGATCATGGCGACCCCTATCTGTATATAGCCTCCATCTATTACAATCTCGGACGATACGATGAAGCATACGAATGGCTTTACCGTCAGGTATTTGAACTTAAAGCCGAACAGCCCCAGTCCGATAGGGATATGTACAACCAGGCGTACTATGGTGTTTCCTACGCCATCAGGCAGAACAAGTCCATCGACGAACTCGATGACCTCATTGGCCAGATGGAATCTAAGTACAATGTTACCATCACGACACAGCTCGTCGTTAATCCCGATGCGCCGCTGATGCCGTTCCGCAAAACAGGCGAACGGAGTTATGAAATCGACTACGACCTCGACTCTGGCGACAAGTTCTATGAAGTCCTGAGTTCATTGCTACTGCTGGACAACCATCTTGGAGGAGAGCACTTCGACTTCCACCATTTCCTGATGCCTACGGAAGAGGGGAGAGAACAGTTTGAAGCCATGACAAGAAACACCATGGATGCAGACTCTACGCTTTCTATGGCCGATTTGCTCAACTATCTGGTGGTGGACATCCGAACTAGTCTGATTCGCATTTATACCGATGAAGTCATGCACATCACCCCGGAGTTTAAGAAATACCGCCCCGTGCAATGGCTCGGAATGGGTAATGCCATCGCTCAATCCTATGGCTATATCACGAAGCTGGAGCGTATTCATGCACCCCGATGGGTTGTCTACACCCACAAAGTGCTGTTGTACCTGAAGTCGGTACAGCTCTTTGAATATTTCAAGGCCTGCGACAAGAGAATAGATTTCACATCCCAACTCGTTGAACACAAGATGGGATGCGCCATCTATAATGAGCATATCAATATGAAGAATCAGGCAAAGCGCCGTGACTGGATGGCATTCTACAAGTCGTTTGTCAATCAGATCTGCCCCGTTCTCCGCTATTACGTGAAGCTTGAGGAGATATAGAATTGAGATTGCCTTCGCGCCATGTCGAAGGCAATCTCAATTCTAGTTAGCCAGCAGCATCTTTTTCACGCTCCAACTTCGCATCGTCTTCCCGTTATAAGTAAACTCCCGCTCATCGAACACCTCATAACCGCATCTTTTATAAAAAGCGATGTTTTTATCTGAGTTCGTGAAGAGCACAAGTTCCCTGCCGCCTTGTGTCCGGATGTAATCCTCAATGTAGGCAATGAACTGCTTTCCGATGCCGATGCCATGTGCTGACGGATCAACCGTGATTGAACTTAGATACCAGATTTCTGTTCCCGTAGCCTGATATTCGTGGCAAGGCTTGCCTGCTGCTGCATCCATTGCCAGCCAGTCATCCAGCCGCTGTCTGTTGACTCCACGATATACCAAAGGCCAGCCATGTATCAGATACTGAAAGTCTGACGGCTTTTTGTAATCCGGCGCATTGATTTGAGCCACAGCCACCAGTTCACCATTCATCTTAACCACCAGATAGTGCGTCCTTTTGAAGTTTGTCAGATACTCCCGATGGACAACGCCTCCGAGTACCTTTCTCCGCTCTTCCAAGTCGGGGAAGTAGTTCGTAAAGTACTCATAGTCCTCGAAAGCCCTGCCCACCAGTCGGACAGCAGCCCTCAGTTCATTTCGTTTCAGTATGTTGAAATCAACAGTCATTGTTTTAACTGTTCATATTATTCCTCTATCAACTCAAAATGCTGGAAGTCCTTGCACGATGTCCAGTCACCGCCCCACTCGAAGCCGGCATCAGTGAAGAGACGGAAGCAGAGGTCGTCGTGGGTGATCTTATAGGGGAAGTCCCATGTGCGGTCGCAGTAGGCCTCGGCAGTGGCGGGCTGAATGAAGCGGGTGCCATCGGCACGATCCTTGTAATAGGGGTTATAGAGTGTGTTGATATCAACGGCCAGGCCACGGGCATGCTTCGAGAGCTTGGTTGTACCAGCGATGGCACGATAACAGAAGCACGACGAGTTGTTGTCACGCATCTGTGTTTCGTCGTCGGCATCATACACGTCGGGTAGGAGTATCCGCTGGATGGGATACTTCGCATCGAACAGTTGGCGCAGGATGGCGGCCACACGATCGGCAATCTGCACGTTGACTATCATTTCGCCCACATGCATCTGATTGTCGTAGTCCCAGTGTAGGGCGCGTATATGTCGCAGGTCGTCACGCCCAATGTAGGGGTTCTCTTTATAGGTCTTGCCCTGCATGCGTGCCCACACACCATCAGGGATGGGTTCGGCAGCAAAACATTTATCTATTCCACCGAAAGCTTTCACTGCTTCGGCAGTCACCGTCCGTCCTGCCTGCCAGTTGTTCAAAGCCGAAGTATCAGGTTTGACGGCATTATCACTATTGCTACATGACGGCATTATCACAAGACCGCAAGTGACTACAAAGATGGCGGCCAGCATCCAAAGTTTTTTCTGTTTCATTTCACATTGAGTATTTCATCGAACATAAGTTCATTGTCGAGCCATAGTTATTACGAATAATATTGTTTCATCAGTTTATGTACATAGAAGCCGAAGAAAAACTTCTCGATAAAGTTTGACTTCTGGAAGACGTTGCGGAGAATGACGTCGAGGGCAGCGAAGCGTCCGGCCTGGGCATCGAAGGCAGCGTGGTCGTCTTGTCCGGTGTATTCCTTGGCAAAGGCATCCCAGAAGCGGTGAAACTGTTCCTGGGTCATGTGGAATATATCCTGCACACGCTTCATGGGAGCATAGATGTGGCAGATAAGGAAAAGGTGGCCGATGTCGAACATAGGGTCGCCATACCCAAAGCGATCCAGATCAATCCAATAGTAATCCGCTCCAGCCTGGATGAGGTTGCCTGTCTGGAAATCACCATGCACGCAGTGAGTATTCTCAGGGATGGTTTCAATAAAGGCTCGCATCTTCTCTCTGTTCCTTCTACTTACAAAAGTGGCCCTCTCAACGGCCAGTAGTGCCTGTGCCTTCCTGCTGGGGAAGAATTCAGTGTCGCAAGGCTTAGCGAATAGTTCCTTCCCTTTGTGGCACAAGAGCCGGGCCATCTCTTCGGTGCGCTCTGGTTCGTCGTGGCAGATGCGTGAGAGGGATTTCTTGCCCTTGATGCGCTGCGAGATGGTGCCGTATGCATCTCCTACCTGTACGATGCGATACATCGCGGGTACAGGAATTCCGAGACTGGCAACAGCCTTGGAAACATCGTATTCGTGCTTCACGACTTCCCATGTGCTCAAGCGGGCGTTATTCACCTTGAGGATTTCGTCCGAATCAGCGGATGTAACATAAGTCTTCCCGTTGCCGCCCTCGCCAGTTTGAACATACTCGGTCAAGTCTATCTGTTTGTATGTATCCATTTTTTAGTTCTCTTATTATTCTTTATAATCTACATCACCAACCTGGTGGCAGCACGATGTTCTCTACGTAGTGAGCCTTCTCGAACAGCGGAGAGATTTCATCATCCGTGAATCCGGCAATGCCGCAGCCTATGCGGGTGACGAGGAAGGTGAGGGTAGGGTGCTCCTTGGCGAACTGAATGAACTCGTCCACATACGGACGGATGGTCTCTATGCCGCCCTGCATCGTCGGAATGCCGTAGCTCTGTCCTTGCAGACCCACGCCCTGACCCATGATAGCCCCAAACTTGCGGTAGGCGATATACGCCGCACCACCGCCGTGCATACCTTTCAGATTGCTTCCGAACACAAAAATTTCGTTTGGCTCCAGCTCCGTGATAAACTCTGGTGTATTCCTTTTCTGTTCCATAACTTCCTCTCTGATAAAGTCCATATCCTCGCATGCCATTGGCGCAGCCATATCTGCCATCGAACCCGACATAGGTGGTATCGACATCTTGGCCCCGCCCATTGTAGCTTCTCTGTGCAGAATTGCCATATCGTCCATAATCTCAGGCGTTTCCAAATCCATATCAAAGTTCTTCTTGAAGTACGGAACTATGATTTGCTCCTTCAGTTTCTTGTACTTCTGCGAGATGGCCGATGGGGTCATCCCCATCTGTGCCGCTATCTCCTTTGACTTGAAGCCCTGCAACAGCAGCATGTCGATAATCAGACGTTCCTGACGGTCCAGGGGAGCATGGTCGCACACATCCTCCACCATCTTGTTGAACTGCAACCGCAGGTCGCTGGTCACGTCGAACGACATCAGGTAGTCCTCGAATGTGATGCTGCCGTACTCCTTGCGGTACCATTTCAGTGCATCGAGCACCACATAGCGGAACCCGTTGATGAGCCATGTCTTCAGACTCACGTTCGGCGAGTGATCCTCCAGCGGTTTCCAGTCGTGCTCCATCAGGTAGAGCGCATACTGGTGAGCCAGCGACATGAAGTCCAGGTTCTCCTTCTCGCGCAACTGATACCGCTGGTCGAAGATGTTATATCCCACCTGACAATACCCGTAGAAATACTTACGGATAATGTCGGCATCGCCCTCGCGGAAACCGCTCAGAATCTCTTCGTCTGACAGTTGCTGATAGTACATAACTTGATAATTTTTGGCGAAATTACGAAAATTTTCTCATACTTGCTTAATTTTTCTGCAAATTCTTCTTCAAAGAGATAAAGACTAGTCGAAAAAGAAGTATTCACCATTTAAAAAGTTATGATTATGACAAAGATTATGCAAGATCCCCTTCCAACTAAGTGCGTCCACAATGTCTACATCTGCAAATCTTTCGCAAAGATCATAAGATAATTCTTTCCAATGTGGAACTTTAGGGCAGGTTGGGTAAAGACATATAGATACAAGCATATCTGTAATAATATATATGGCTTAGCCATACTTATCTATCATTCTTTGAGGCTTCATTGCAGTTTCGCAAATCACTTCCTTAGAAAGGTATGAGAAAAATGTTTAGTCCATGTCGCCGCCGTTCTCGCCGCCACCACCAGCTTCAACCTTGCTGTAGGTACGGCTCGTCACAGCGCTGCTCTGGCCGTCCGTGATGGAAATGGCCTTCACGGTAGTAGTCTCAGTCAGGGTCAGTGGTCCGCTGTAGAGCGTACTCTGAGCCGTAGGCTAGCTGCCATCGGTGGTGTAGCGGATCTCAGCACCTGAAGGGCCAGACATGCTTACCTGAGTTGACTCCGTGAACTGGGTGTTGCCGCTGAATGTCGGGGTTGTCACGCCCTGCGTTACAGAGCCTGAGCCGCTGTTGCCATTAGCGCTGGTGTTGCCGCCAGAAGTGTTACCACCCTCGTTCTCACCAGTGGTGTCGCCGAGGTAACGACACTGCATAGAGGAAGAAGAACTACAATTAGACATGTGTTATTGATGCCGTGAGTTCATCGTATTCTTTTTTTGCGTCATTTATCCAATTTATTTGAATGTCCAATGATTTTATTGCTTTCAAATAATCCATTGTTAATTCCCACAAAACCCATGCAGCCCAATTCGGATCATTAATTGTGGTTAGGGCATCAGCAACTTCGCCCCTTTGTCCTGGCGTGAATGTTTGTCCATAGGCCTTAATACGTTGTATCAAAGCATCTATTGCATGATGTATGACTTTGTTCTTTGTTTCACTCCACTTATTATATAGCCTTTCTTTTGGTTCTTCTATTTGATGCGTATACTTAAGATTTGTCAAAACAATATCCATGGTCATCCCAGCCTCACTCATTGATTTACAGTAATTTTTGAGGTTTTTTATAGCAAAATCTTTTTCTGAAAATTGTAAAGATTTCAACTTGTTCATAGATTCCCAACAGCGTTTTTTTAACTGGTTTCCATTTCTTTCAAGCAGTGTTGATGCAATACTATCCCAATCGTACTTAAATTTTTTCTTTGCCAAATAAACTTTTACATAAAATTCGTCATTTAAACTTAAGGCTGAAATTTTACTTCTCAAATTCATGTGCAGATAGTATTCCACATTTTTTCTTTCAATATCTTCTAATTGTATTTCAATAGCATCAGAGTTCAATGATTCTTGGTCATAGTACTTTTTTAGATTCTCTCCATTCAAATATACTATTTTCTTTTCACTTTTTTCTAATTCTGTTTGTTGCTTCTTAAATGCATCATATAGCATGTTATTCAAAGTCCTTGACCAATATGCAATTGCATCTCGTGGTGTATAAAAAAAACGATGGCCTTCAATACGCAGAAAAGCTTCCTTTACTATGATGTTTAGCTGATTTTCGGATTGATTGCCAAATCCATATGCATGTTGGGTATTGACATCTGACAGGTATGAACGTGCAATATCGCGCATACAGCGGAAAACATTTTCATCTCCTGGGTCGAAAACATGATCAAGGGGGGATATAGGCTTTCCTAAAGTTAAGTCTACAGCAACCTCACGGATAATGATTAAATAATCTAAAAAGTAAGGTACGAGCTTTTTCGATATCTCTTTTTCATTATGATTTGGCCACTCGTCAAAAATTTCAACATACAAGTCACTAAAGATTTCATAGAAAAAACTCTTATTATAATTTCTGTTCCGTTTTGCCACATGATGATAGAGAGCATAAATTAATGCTCCTAATACATCTTCTTTTGACCTTTCGCTAATAAACGGGTTACTCATTTTATATTAAGTTCTGCAATATGCTGCATAGCTAATACTCCAAGTGCTCTCTCATTCCGATCAGAACGTTGTGAGGCTAGCTTCACGGTATTCTTGTAAGCCTTGACAGCGAGAGCTGTGGGACTTTTGCTTTCTGGAAGCCCTACCTTTTGGGCAAAGTTAGGGAGTGAAGTCAAATCATCTTTTGACATACGAGACAGGAAGTCCCCCAGAAGAATATTCGCCATCAAATCATTATCTCCAGGTCCCATGGTAAAGATATCAACGAAATATTGGGCAATGGTTTTGAAATTACGACGATAGAAACCTTTCACATTAGGAGCCAAATAATGACTTAGTAGGGTTATTCTGGCACCCACAGCGATATTCTGCTGTCCACTATCTATGGCTTTATTTAAAAGACCTATAGCTTCCTCCACGTTTTCTTGTTTGTTGCTGTCGTGTAACAACATCTCCCTGCCTGCTGTATATTGTAGCACAGGAGCCCCCGCCTTTACGCCTAAATTGAGATAGTACTGATACCGTTCATGATTATCCATGTAATGAGCAGTCAGATTCACCAACGTATCCTGTAGAAGCGTGTTGTTTCCTTCGCTGTAATCTTCGTCACGGCAGAGATTCACGCCCTCCTCCATTTCGGAATAGGCCTGTTCTTCCTGACCGCTCTGATAAAGCAAACGAGCATGTAATAATTTCCTTTCGTAGGGGAGCAGTACGTCTTCCGTTATATCATCTTCCTCAAGCACATCAGGCTCTTCTTCAGATTCCTCAATGGGGACTTCGTCTTTCGCAGAAGTATCATTATTGGACTTTTCTTCATTGATGACCTGTGGTTCCTGATCATCATCACCTTGAACAATCTCAGACTGAATACTTTTTTCGGATGAATCTTCCAAAGCTGCGAGTAGATTTCTGGCTTCTTCATTACCAAGTAATGAAGCCCGTTTGAGTAGAGCTATTGGTTCAAAACAAGCGACCTTTACTTCTCCTAAAAGTAAATCGTTTGCCAGCTCAACCATTGCCTCAGTATCGTTTTGGGCTATACGTTTAATTAGTTGTTTTACTTCCATAATATATTAGTTATTTAATATCGATGCAAAATTACACTTTTTTTTCCCAATCTACAATTTAAATATTATTTTTTGTATTAATTTAGCAGGACGATGGCAATATTCCATCATCCTGCATATCTATTCCCTATGTGAGAAATTTACCAACCATCATACGAGCTACCGCCATTATAGTCATTATCCTCAGGATGCGTATTATCCCCACCCATAAGTCTAATGGAAAATTGATTACCTGCACCAAGTGTAACGTTTGTAACTCTTGTCAAAAAATTCCTTTTCATTTTTAATAATGTTTTAATTTTGTTTATTTTAAATTGTTTTTATCCATGGAAAGAGACTCTTTCCAGATGAGAGATTATACCATGCTAATCACGTCCTCTGCAATAGCAATTATCGTCGCCATCTCCACAAGCACAGTCCCAACCGCATTGAAACGTGTGAACCAATCTCCGATCCCTTATGACAGTTGTAAAGGGGTTCATTTCATTAACATTTCTCATGATTTTTCTTTTAAGTTTTTTAGAAATTATAATTGTCTGATGTTGAGAGACTTCCGAAGAAGTAAAGTTCCAAGTCTATTTAGACTTCAGTTTTTTAGCTTTTTTTAATCGCAATGAGAGAATTTTTTGTGTCTCTGCTTATATATCTCTCGAAAATAGCACATCGTTACATTTTTCGCTTTTTTTTCTTCAAATATATGTTAATTTTAGAAAATGCCTTGATGATGAAGCATCGCTAGATAGTTGAGAGTCCCATTCGCAGCCAGCAGTACCCCTTCTAATTCCAGCATACACATAATGAACTCTGATTCATGTTCTTCGATAAACTGACCAATCTTCATAAACGCAGTTTTTACAGGTTTTCAAAGTCGTAGTGCCAGCCAAGCTGGAGGTGATGATAAATAAAGACGGTCTTGTAGGTCATGTGGCGGAAGTATTCTGAAAGATTATTGTTCCCAATTTTATCGGCCATTCTCATCCGATGGTTGTACCACAGGCGAATGGCCTTCTGTTCAGGCTTCCAGCTGATTTCGTCAGCACCGACAAACCATTCTGCAGCTCCCTTGCGCTCCACGTCAAAGTATCCAATCTCCTCCTTCAGGATGGTATGGCGTAATTCGCAAAAGGTCTTTTGGGCCATACAGAGCATATAACTTGTGTTCCGCCCGTAAGCGTTAATATGTTGTTTCTCAAATTCGCTATAGACATCTTTCCAAAGAGTATAATCCAGAAGAAGCCAATCCTCGGCAAGGTTTTCGGAAATCTGATCAGAAAGAGAATGATATGCATTAAGCAGACGGAAGCATGCCGTCGCGGCAAAAACGCCGGATGCCTTGTCTGCTTCACTTGGAGAACTTGCAGTCAAAGGAGCATATGCCTTATCCACATTGAACGACAAAGCATCAAGGCTATCCAGATCTATAGAATTCTCATCATAACTCAAAGCAGTACGGGTCAGCTTCGCCCACTTCCATCCGTAGGACGATGTTGAAGTCGGCCCTGCATTCACGTTCAAATACATCAACATCGAGTCAAGAACCGCTACACGAACATCTGAGGAGGAACTATACAACTTTGTTTGGGCGTTCTCTTGGGAATTGAATCCCTTTTCCTGTTGGCAGCCACAAAATATCATTGCGAATATCAAAACCATTAGTATTTTCTTCATTTATAATTCTACATTAAAGCTTTACCTCTTTTACCTGTATAATCAAAGTTTAACAGAATGAATCATAGTTCTTCTATACATCTTGCATCATGCATCATCAGAACTTCATCCATAAATTCTTAGTAATCACACATCAAGCCATTGCGCTGCAACTTCTATGACTTTCGCGCATAACGTGTCGCTGCAGCTAATCAATGTTACCAATGGATATTTCCAGATAGCACATTCATATGAATACATCTCATCTTCATTTTGTTTGTTAAGCCTGTAAGGGGCCATATGCCATCTGATTGCTGCTATTTCTGACTCAGAAAGAGGAAACCCTGCTCCCATGATAATGGCCAGTGACTTTTCAGAATGTCCGATTGGCAATGATGAATCGAAATCTCTTTGATAGGTTCCGTCACAGAGTAAAGAGTATCTATCCGCTTTACAAACATCGTGTAGCAGAGAACATACGACAATACTATCATGTGGAATGTCAGCATATTCTTTCATTATCCGTGATAAATAACGCATTACACAATAAGTGTTCAAGGAATGAATTAGGAGCCCGCCTTCAAATGGCAAATGCTCATGACAAGACGCGGGAGCCATAAAGAAACCGAGCCTTTCCAACTCTAATAGTAACTTTTCCGTGTTAGGTCTGTTGATACTCCTCAACAAGCCACAAAACAATTCTTTGTTTTTTGAAAGTTTGTTATGTAAATACATCTTCTTCGATAGTTATTTTTTTTGTCTTAGAGTAGGACGATGGAAAAAAGTCCATCGTCCTATCTGTTCTCATTTATCCATGGAAAGATGGTCTTTCCAGACGAGGGAAATGTTGACTAATCGCGGGGACAATAGCAGTTGTCATCACCGGGACCACATGCGCAATCCCAATCAGAAAGTACTGTGTCCCTTCTTCTGCGATCCCCAATAACTGTCGCGAAGGGAACCATTGATTTTAATTTCTTCATGATTCTTACGTTTTAATATTTTACTATAGATTTATTGAAAATGTTAAGAGACTTCCGAAGAAGTAAAGTTCCAAGTCTACTCAGACTTCATTTTATAATCTGTTTATTGTTTCGTCGCAAATGTTTCTTTCCTCCTTTCTATAGGGTTTATCATATTCTTCCGTAAAGAAGTCACCTATAAAGACGTAGGATTTTTAAATAAGATCTTCCGTTTCCAGGAAAAATCGGATCCTCTGTTTTGCATTATACTTGAGAGGTATACATTCTGGGCGACCATGTTCAAGGCATCTTTTCCGGCATCCTCCACCACATATTGGATATACATTACATTTCTGACATTCTGAGAGAATCTTATGAGGTATGTCGTAAACTCTATGCTGGAGTAACTCAGCACTTCTTCGTACAGTTCCAATGACAGATGTTCTATCACCGGTATAAGGGGTTTCAGTGCAGGAATAGATAACACCATGATGATCTATAACATAGGCTGATTTATCCACGGCTGTGCAATCTCTTTTTCTAGACGAGAAAGGAAGGATGTCGTCTTTCGAAACATTAAATCCACGGCTATACATATACTTCAAGACGTTGAATTGAAGTTCAGCAAACTCTTCGACAGGGAGAGCCAAACCACCGCTCTCGGAGCCCCAGGAGTGAATCATGGCGGGGTATAATTTACATTTTTTATGGCAGTCCCTCCGCTGCAAGTCCTCCAGCAGGGGGAATACTCCGTCCACATTTGTCCTATCCACGTTGCACCTGATGGAGACTGTCACGTCCAAGTCGCACAGTCGCTCCACATTATGGATAATCTTATCATAGAATCCCTTACCGTCTGCATTCTTCCGTCTGACATCATTGTAGGCTGCAGAGCCGTCGAGAGTAATCTCTACAAACGAAACCTTACATTCTTCTACGAGGTTTTTTGTGTTTTCCTCATTAAGCAGGATACCGTTCGTCACGATGCGTGATGTATAGGGCAGGGAATGTATCTCTGCCACGGATAAGAGCTTTTGCGTCAGATTTCGAATCTCGGGAATCTGTAACGTTGGCTCTCCGCCGAACCAATCGACCTGAATCCCTTTATACTGCTTCTCGGTCAGCCTATCCTCCGCAAAGAGAACGATATGATCCATTGTCCTCGTAGAGATTTTGCCTATCCCATCTTTTTGCAAGCCACAGTAGACGCATCGAAGATTGCATTCTCCTGTAGGTAAAATGATGAGTCTTAACTTTTCACTTTCAGAAGATTCCACAACGTCATCTTCCGCAGAGTCCAAAAGAATACGAGAACGCTTCAGCTCATCAATGATGGAACTGTTGACGCTTTCCATATTCCCATCTTTCAGCTGCTTGTAGACAGCTTCCGTTGTGATGTGCAGCCTGCCTGTCACAAAAGAATACAAGGCAAGGCTATTGTCACCCAAATCCGTTAAAGTATGATAATGAGATAAAATCATGTTTTTTAATTTTTGTTGTTTTTAAATGGGGCGACGGAATCTCCACCGTCCCCTCTTTTTTACCACCAGCCGCCAGAATATGTTCCGTCGTCGCACTGGTATTCTGTAATCTCTCCTGTTCCAGAGCAAGAGGAGCACCATCGCTGCATCCATTCACCTCTTTCTGAGTCAAAATGGTCATCGACCTTACCACATCCACCACACGTTGGACATCTCATTGAAACTAATCTTCCCATAATTTTAAATTTTTAAATTTGAATTTTGTTAGCTAAATTTATCAGAAAACTTTCCTTTCTCGAGAGGCACTAAGAGTTTAAAATCTTAGGATCGTTCGTTCTGACACTTGTTCTGTCTATTTCATTGTCTATTCTTAAGTATTTCGTTCATCTGCTTATATATCTCTCAAAAATGGCGCTTCGTTACATTTTCCGCATTATTTTGTAATTTGCACCCATAAAAAAGTTAATTTCAAATATCCATCGTTGTTATGTCCTGAATCCTATTTCTCTTTTGGTTTTTATCATAAGAGATTCTTTCTTTTGCTGGACGGGAAGAATATCGGACAGCTCTATATTATGTAACCCTTCTAAATTATCAATATTCTCTTTCATACATCGATTCCCGTGATGAAAAAAAATATCTTCCATACAATTCATGACATATCTTCCGTTACCAAAAGTATCAGGATCACGATGCTTATAGTCATCGGTAATCATAGTCATAAGTTTTTCCTTTGCTTCTTCAGTAATAGTGTAGCCATACTCATTTATCCTTTCCATGGCAATCTGAAATAGTTCTTGAGGGATATAATCTGGGAAATGATAACGGTTTGTTTGTGCAAACCTCGAATCAAGACCAGGATTAAGTGCTAAGAGATTTTGCAGAGGTTTTTCATATCCTGCAATGATAATTGCCAGATCTCTACGTCTTTCATCTGCCATGACCTGCATCAACATTGGAAGCACAAGCTTACCAGGATCGTCAGAATGGTTACCGTTAAGGGTATAAGCTTCGTCGATAAATAATACGCCCCCTTCTGCCAATGAAATAATCGACTCCACTGCAGATTCTTCGTCACCAAAAAGACGACCGACAAATGCCTGACGTCCATTAACAAACACGACGTGACCCTTAGATAACATTCCTGCTTCCAAAAGGAGGCTTGCGAATAATCTCCCTACAGTACTTTTTCCAGTTCCAGGATTACCATAGAACACGCTGTGCAAAGATATGTGATGCGGTTTTGCACCTAATGAGCAGAGTAAATTATTGTATTGTGTGAATATTTTAAGTTCAGACAACCGACGTTTGATGTTTTCAAGACCAATTAGACGTTCTATAGATTGGCTCGGATTCCGTACAGGTTTTATTATCTGTACGCCTTTTAGATTTCCGGCATCAGGTACATTGATATTTATCTCTTCTTGTTCATTTACTTCGAGTTCTTTCATTTGTGTAATTGGGGCGTTTTCGACAACATGATCATACTTTGCGTCTAACTTCCAGCTTGCAAAATATCTATGAGACATATAACTCTTGAAAAGCGAACCACCAAAGGTGTCGTAGTTTTCTGAGACTTTCAAATCATTTTTGACATGAACTTCGTCTATCATTGTTACATCCAGCCAATTCCAAATTTCTAACATGTCCGCTTTGTTTATAATAGAAACATTGGTTAAGCACACACCGTAAATAGAGGGTTCTTTCATTCCCAATTTTCTCAATACCTGCCGAATTCCATGATTTGCCAATTGCAATTTATATATAGGAGAAATCCAGTGTTCCCTCTCTGTGAAATATAAGGGGCTTTCATTGTTAAACAGTTCTTCGTCCGCTAGAACCGATTGGCCTTGAATGTGCCTGTCAATATATACGATGACCATGTTCATGTCATGTATATATACATATGTGTCATCCTCGAGAAGAGGGGTCAGTTGGTAGGGGCGTACCGAAAAAATATCATCCTCCATAGACAACTGATCCATCAAATCCCAAACAGTCTGACTATTTACATTTTTAAAGCGTTCAATGATATTCATATTTTAATCTTTTTATGCAACTTTTTTCCACCATTCTCTCATAATATACAAAAGTTTATTGACCGCATTTCTTGGATTTTCTTTTGATATTTCCTTTACATGACACGGCAAAACAGAAGATGCTTTTTGGAGGAAATTAACCGGAGCACTCGACGAGCTATTTTGTCTTAAAACCTGCGTGATATTTCTAACATCCGCTGTAAGAAACCACTTATGATTCTCAAAATTAAGACTTGTGTTTCCTCTCACTAAATCAAATGGCTTCTCAAAAAGGATTATACTTTTGATGAACATTTTCTTAAATCCTTTTTTTCTGAATAGACCATAAAGGATATTTCTTTTCTCCTTGATTTGCTCCCATGGATTTATTGCTCCATGATTTCCTGAACATATCAATCCACCAGTTGATGTCCACCCGCTATCATTGACGTAAATAGATCCTGCCACATTCTTTTTAAATTCCAAAACAAACACATCTGTGTTCGTAAGCAAAATAGCATCATACACAAAAGATCCCATCTTATAATTACCCATAAGAGTGAAATCCTTACATGACTGGCTCTTGAAAAGGCCCGACAACTGGTTGCTCAATACTGAGAACATTTGTCTCTTGAATTCGCTGTTGAATTCTCCTAATAATTTTGTATTCATAACTTTTGAGTTTTAATTGTTTATATTTGCATACTCTGCTTATATATCTCTCGAAAATTGCACATCGTTACATTTATAGTAAAAAAATGGAAATAAAAATTGGAAAATCGAGATTCTGTATAGAAATTATCTTCAATGTCAAACGAAGACTGAGTTGGCCAAAGGAAACAATATCTCCGATATAATGATAATACTATGTATGTTGTAGGTTTGTGGGGCGTGTATTAAAGAATATGGTATCTGACAATTACAATGGTTGGACTATATAGGGGCGTAAGAATTAAATATAAGTCGCTTCTTATCGGTTTTTCCATCCCACTCCCCAAAATATTGGCATGAAAGCGCAAAAAAGGACTGACAGCTCTTTACTGTCAGTCCCTTTTAATGAAAGAGTACAAGGTTTAATCCATGTCGCCGCCGCCACCTGATTCAACCTTGCTGTAGGTACGACTGGTCACAGAGCTGCTCTGACCATCCTTGATAGCAATAGCCTTTACAGTGGTTGTCTCAGTCAGGGTCAGTGGCCCGCTGTAGAGCGTACTCTGAGCCGTAGGCTGACTGCCATCGGTGGTGTAGCGAATCTCAGCACCTGCAGGGCCAGACATCGTTACCTGAGTTGACTCTGTGAACTGGGTGTTGCCGCTGAATGTCGGGGCTGTCACGCCCTGTGAAACAGAGCCAGAACCGCTGTTACCACCAGTGTTACCGCCAGAAGTACCGCCATTCTCCGTAGAACCGTTGTCAACGCCGTTATCATCGCCGTTGTCCTCGTTGTTCTCAACGGTGCCGTCATCTGAGCTGGTCACACGCTTTATCTCATTACCATTACGGTCGTAGCAGGTGATGACGATAGCTGTGTTCTTCAGTTCGTCCTTCAGATCGGTAGATGGGGTGAAGATGATGCGACGGGTCTTGATAAGACCAGACTTGACATCGTTCACATTCTCAACCGCAGTGGCGGACAGACCGAAGCGCATAGTACCCAGACCAGGCAGTGCAACCGAGTGACCCTCAGTGGCCCACGCCTTGATGACCTGGCCAGCAGCATCCCAACAGGCCTGCATCACGCCCTGGCTTACACCCGAGCGAAGAGCTGCCTCACGGATTACCTTGTCCTGAGCGAGTGAACTGTAGAGATCGGGAACCATGACGTAACGCCAGGAACCCTCGCTTTGCTTACTGAACTTCAGCAGTTACATTGAACTTATGGCCATGCTCAACAAGGTAAATATGTTCTTTAATACTCTGATATGTAAATCCTATTTATAAACTATTCGGTTTATTAGCATTAACACCCCTGTCATTGCTTGTGAATTGATTATTGTTGAATTAAAGAATATTGATTATTTATGAAAAAGGAAATAAAACAAGAGTCTTCAAAAATTAAAATCAACGAAAACGTTGAAATAGATGTAAGTGATATCCTATTTGTGAAAGATTGGAGCGAAATAGGTGATCTTGTGTCTGAGGAAGAATTCTTCGAGGCATTAGGTGGTACAGCAGATGAAACGGAGGATGGATGAAGTAATTATGTTTAAACAAATTAATCAAAAACTATCAACAATAAATGTAGATAAAGGAGGATAGATACCCAATACCTCTATTATCTATCCTCCAAAATAACAAAGAACAGGGAGTATATTATCCTGTTCTACGCAAATACTGCTAATCCACACAATCAACAAAAAGGGTAGGGGATTCTATTTGTCGGTAGCTTTTTCGTATATCTTATCGCCAATGGTGACTTCTACAAACTCGGCATTGTCACCAGTCAACAGGATATCTCTTTCACTCTGCGGAGCATCCTTTCCATGTACGTGGACGTATTTGGCATCCTTGCCAGTCATTAAAATTCTTCTTCCCATATTGTCCTTGTTCAATTTGTTAATTCATCAGTTCTTCAGTTTGGGTTTGGGTTTGCGACGAATGTCCATGTCGGCCATGCCGGTGGGCATACTGCCATCAGCAACGCCTTGCTCACCATATATCAAGCCCCAGTAGAAGACCTCTGCAGCGGCCTTGTCGTCAGCGGCAGTGACGATTTGCTTTGACAACTTGTCGCCCATTAGCGACTTCTTCGCGGCCTGATACACCAGTTTCGCATTATCTCGTGAACTGACCATACCCTTACGGTTGATGTTCTTGCCGGGCATCATCATGGCGAAGGTTCCTGTCATAAAGATGCCGAAAGCCGTATCTTCTTTTTCCTGGCAGAAGCGCAGTACATCACCCGAAGCCAGCATATCGACCAATTTGCGGAATCCCTGATGCAACTGGTTAACATGCTCTTTGCCTTGGGCCACCTCCTCGTCACTCACATACATGCGCTTTTGTTTCTTCTTCCAAGGGAGCGGCCCGTCAGCCTCGCGCAGTCTGGTACGCTCTTCGGTAACGTTCAGGGCTGTCTCGTGGCGGTTCATCGCATTGACAAAGCGGTAGTTCTTCGGTTCATCCTTACCCAGCCAGCGCATCAGATCTTTGGCGGGTGTGTTGAAGAAGTAAAGGCCGAATAGGGTAGCGTATGCGGTCTGAAGCATGTCCTCTTCCCATTCCTCATAGGGAACATTGTCAGGCCACTCAAAACTTTCGTCCAGTCCCTTTTCTACGGCATTCTTCGCAGGAGTGCGGAAACGAACGAGGTCGAGTAGGGTGACATCGTGTTCCTTCTTGAAAAGTTCGATGGGGTTCTTGAAATCCTCTGTGGATGGTGCTTCGAGTTCATCGGCAAAACGGCTCAGGCACCATGAGGTGAAGTTGAAGAGGTTGCCTTCACCCTCGGGTTTGCCAGCCGATTCTGCCAATTTATGATGTTCACTGATCATGTGGACCAGCACGAATGTTATCCTTGCCTCGCGGTCACTAATCTTAGCGGCAGCATTTATCTGGCGCTTCATCTCAGCCAGTACCTCTTTATTTTTATAGTCTTTCAGCATACTACTTCTTTTTCTTCTTAAATAGGTCTATCCTTCTCTTCAATTCCTTATTGTCTCCCTTCAGAGGATGGTAGACACCCCATTCAAGGACAGACGGATCAAAGTCTTTAAGAGCACGCTCCATAATGCCAAGTGCTGCAGGAGCACTCTTGGCAAAGCACCAAAAGGACAATGCCGTACCATCTAAGTCGCTCTCCAGCCTGAGTGTCCGCAGGCTGGCGTAAGAAACCGTCATGAAGTGGTCCACTTCTACAAGGGCAACAGGGTCTATATTCATTAGTTCCTGATACATTTCCGTAACAGGAACATCTTTATTTGCCTTCCATGGAGCCCTTCGTTCTACAACATAGATCTTCTCTGCAGATATTTCATCCATCGTAACACCATTCAGCTCTACAGCTTCGTAGAACAGTTCCCTTCCTGTACGCATGTCACGACAGTATCTCTTGGCCGTTTTCTCGTCGCTCACGGCACAGACGATTTTCTCCCTGTAGCCATAGCCATTCTCCTTGATAACGTATATCATGAGTATCTGTAGTCTTTATCGATTATAGATGTCACCACTGCCAGTTGATACCATACCTGTGATGTTCTTGCAATGAACGTCGCCACTGCCGGTATTAACGTTCACGGCATCATTGCATTCTACGTCACCACTGCCTGTACGGATATTCTGGACGTTGCCATTCACTGTGACATCACCGCTTGAAGTGGCCAGGTTCTGCACGTCACCATTGATCTCGATGCTCACGACACTGCTTTCCGCATACTCACCTCCAATGGAGTCCCAATCGACGGCCTTCCCGTCGGCATACCAGCGTCCATCAATCTTCTCAATCGTGTCACCCTTGATGGTATATTTCTTGTCACCACGTCTGATGTTGACAGAGCCGCCCTTGATGACAGTACGTCTTCCTGTCTTTATGGTGGTTGTGCCAGCACCGTGGATGATGGTTTCACCGCCGGTAAAGTCATTCTTGATATTGAAACTACGAGATGATGACTTATGCTTACTGCCTGTTTGGTTGCAATTGATATTCGTTATGCCGAATGCGTTAAGAAAGCTGTTAACTGCATCGTCTACCTTCTCATCTACCTTTTCTTCCATTTCTGTGATGTCTTCGGCCATGTGTGGAGCTTGCTCTTGCTCTGGCAAATCAACAATGCTGCCGTCAACGTACCAAATACCGCCTTTGCGCTCAACCAGATTGCCTGTCATCCGATACTCCTTGCCATTGAGACGCAGACTGATGTCGGCATTCTCATAGCGGACATCCTTATCGTCCATGAGTGTCACGATGGCACCCTCATAAGTACTTGTACCAAACTGAGTGCGCTGAGTGCCCCGATGCACAATCATCACGCCGTCTTTCTTCTTTTGTTCTTCTACCCACTCTTTAAGTGGCTTACCCTGTATGTTAATGCTCATATACTACCTAAATTTTGAAACCAGACCACAAAGATACGAAAAAGAATCGAACTTTTGGCTGAAATCTATCTCCAATTAACCTATTTAACAATGGTAGGGGAATTAGTTGCAGCCTGTGAATCTATTTACCACGTTGCCGATTCTATTTATCATAACATGGATTATGCGCAATATCTTGGACGTCGATTTTCGGTTTTTCAACTTTCACCGAGAATATGAATTATGATAAATAGAGTGTAAGCGGAACACCCAAAAGAATAGCGTTTATTCCGCTAAACATCGTCACAATTATGGTGCTGTAGCGAAACAAACGCATTCATGTTACTCTGGCTCAGACTTACAGAAGTCTATAGTGTTGTTGATTATTTCCTCGCACTTTTGACTGTATTCTCCAGAAATCTTTCGGAGTTCCTCCAATGCAAATCGACGACGATTGTCGAGAACTATATCCCGGACTTTGTCATTAGAGAAACGATGACGTTCATCATTCAGGCTATAATCATCGCCAGGTTGGAGCAGATAATTGATGTTGATCCTGTCGCGGAAATAGCATAGCACATCAAGCAACACCGATGCATAGACCATGCCGCCATTCTCGAATTTAGACAGAATCGCCTGGTTCATATCCAGATCCTGTGCCAACTGTTTCTGCGTGATTCCTAACTCCTGCCGAATGAGCTTCAGCCGGGGACCTATTTCTGCTATTGTTACTTTACCATCCTTCATACCTTCTTTATATTAGGATAGCCCGTTGCACCATTCACAGGCTGGTTCTTAG
>CACYXI010000020.1 GCA_902778265.1 uncultured Bacteroidales bacterium
AAAATGGAAAATAAGAATTTCGGCTATTTCGATGACAAGAACCGTGAGTTCGTCATCACCAATCCTGCTACTCCGTTCCCATGGATCAACTACCTCGGCAATGAGGATTTCTTTGGTCTGATTAGTAATACTGCTGGTGGCTACGATTTCTACAAGGATGCTAAGTTCCGTCGTATCACCCGTTATCGTTATAATGGCGTTCCTATGGATAATGGCGGCCGTTATTTCTATATCAACGATAATGGTACAGTCTGGAATCCGGGTTGGAAACCTTGCAAGACTCCACTCGACTCTTACGAGTGTCGTCATGGTATGAACTATACCCGTATCACAGGCTCAAAGAACGGTATTGAGGCATCAGTACTCTTCTTCGTTCCTTTGAAGACATGGGCTGAGATTCAGAAGGTTACTCTGAAGAATACCACTTCTGAGAAGAAGACAATAAAGCTCTTCTCTTTCGCAGAGTGGTGTCTTTGGAATGCTGCAACTGATATGGAGAACTTCCAGCGTAACTGGTCAACTGGTGAGGTTGAGATTGATGGTGCTACCATCTATCATAAGACTGAGTATAAGGAGCGTCGTAATCACTATGCATATTATACTGTTACAAATGCGAAGATTGACGGTTATGATACTGATCGTGAGTCTTTCATCGGTCTTTATAATGAGTTCGCTGATCCTCAGTGTGTAATGGCTGGCAAGCCAAGCAACTCATTGGCACATGGTTGGAGCCCTATCGCTTCTCATTATATTGAGGTAGAGCTTGCTCCAGGTGAGAGCAAGGACTATATCTTCATGCTCGGTTATGTTGAAAACGCTCAGGAAGAGAAGTTCTCTGCCGAAGATATTGAGCGCAAGAAGAACGGCACACTCATTTCTTCACAGGATTCAGACGTAACACTCGTAAACAAGGCTAAGGCAAAGGCACTTATAGAGAAGTTCTCAACCGTTGAGGCTGTTGATGCTGCATTTGCTGAACTTGCCCAGATGTGGGATGCTCTGCTCGACAAGTATGTTGTCAAGTCTGATGACGAGCGTCTTAACCGTATGGTAAATATTTGGAGCCAGTATCAATGTATGATCACATTCAACTTCTCTCGCTCTGCAAGCTTCTTTGAGAGTGGTGTAGGTCGTGGTATGGGCTTCCGTGATTCTAATCAGGATCTCGTTGGTTTCGTTCATCAGATTCCAAGTCGTGCTCGTGAACGTATCATCGACATCGCTTCTACACAGTTCCCTGATGGCGGTTGCTATCATCAGTATCAGCCACTTACAAAGCATGGTAATAATGACATCGGTGGTGGTTTCAATGATGATCCATGCTGGTTGATCTTCGGTACTGTGGCATACATCAAGGAAACAGGTGATTTCTCTATCCTTCAGGAGCCTGTACCATTTGATAATGAGCCTGGTACAGAGGTAACTCTCATGGAGCATCTTCGTATCTCTTTCAATCATGTTGTAGAGAACCTCGGTCCTCACATGCTTCCTCTCATCGGACGTGCTGACTGGAACGACTGTCTTAACCTCAACTGTTTCTCATGGGATCCAAACGAGTCATTCCAGACAACAGAGAACAACTCAGAAGGCTCAAAGGCTGAGTCTCTGATGATTGCAGGCCTCTTTGTTGTAACTGGAAAGGATTACGTTGAGCTTTGCAAGCAGATTGGCGATAATGCAGAGGCTGAGCGTGCCCAGAAGTGCATTGACTCTATGGTTGAGGCTGTTAAGAAGCATGGTTGGGATGGTGAATGGTATCTCCGTGCATACGATTTCTACGGCAATAAGATTGGTTCTAACGAGTGCGAGGAAGGTAAGATCTTCATTGAGTCACAGGGCTTCTGCACAATGGCAGGTATCGGACTTGAGGAAGGTATGGTTGACAAGGCTATCGATTCTTGTAAGAAATACCTTGACTGTGAGCATGGTATGGTTCTCAATAACCCAGCTTACACCACATATCACGTAGAGATGGGTGAGATTTCATCTTATCCTGCTGGTTATAAGGAAAATGCAGGTATCTTCTGCCACAACAACCCTTGGGTTATCATCGGTGAGACTGTTGCCGGACGTGGTAATGACGCATGGGAGTTGTTCCGTAAGATTAGCCCTATGTACCTCAAGGACCAGGCACTCCACAAGGTTGAGCCATACGTGAACTGTCAGATGGTGGCAGGTAAGGATGCTGCTAAGCCAGGTGAGGGTAAGAACTCATGGCTTACGGGTACAGCTGCTTGGATGTGGCTCACTGTCAGCCAGTATCTGCTCGGTATCAAGCCAACATACGATGGTATCATGATTGATCCATGTCTTGATTCTGAGATCAAGGAGTATAGCGTTAAGCGTATTCTCCGTGGTACAGAATATGATATTACCGTCAAGAATCCTAACGGCAACCAGAAGGGCGTGAAGAGTATCACCGTTGATGGCGTGGCTATCGAAGGCAATGTTATCAAGGCAACTCCTGGTAAGCACGTTGTGGAAGTTGTAATGTAAAAATTACTAATTACAAATTACGAGTTACCTATTTTTGTTGTAATTCGTAATAGTAATTAGGTAATTCGTAATTCGTAATTAGTATTAACAATGAAATCCTTATTTGGTAGTATATTACTATCATCAATTCTATACTCAACAGCGACAATGGCACAACCTGCCATTGCCGCTGATGCTGTCTTAGAGGCTAAGATAGAGGTACAGATGGCTAAGATGTCGCTAAGAGATAAACTGGGGCAGATGGTAGAGCTTGATCTTCGTGGCATTATTATTCAGGATGCCAACGGAAAGAATATAATAGATCAGCATAAGCTCGACTCGCTTCTGGTGAATTATCGTGTCGGCTCTTTCCTTAACACTCCTGGGCCTACGGGTGTTCCGGCGGCAGAGTGGGGTGGCTATATTGAGCAACTTCAGCGTGCTTCTATTAAGCATCTTGGCATTCCTACTGTCTTTGGAGTGGATGAAAACCACGGTGTTACCTATACCACAGATGGCACGCTCATGCCTCAGAATATTAATGTGGCAGCTACTTTCAACAGGGAGATAGCACGAAAGGCGGCTGAGGTTACGGCATACGAAACTCGTGCTTGTTCCGTGCCTTGGACCTATTCTCCAACAATGGATTTGTCTCGTGATGCCCGTTGGCCTCGCTGTTGGGAGAACTTCGGAGAGGATTGTCTTGTAAATGCAGAAATGGGTAAGGCTATGACCTTGGGCTTCCAAGGTGCTGATCCGAACCGTATTGGACAAAAGAATGTGGCTGTATCGCTCAAACACTTCCTTGGCTATGGTGCTCCTGTTACAGGAAAAGATAGAACTCCTTCTATCATCTCTATTCAAGATTTGAAGGAAAAACATTTTGCTCCTTACAAGGCTTGCGTTGAGGCTGGCGCCTTGACAATCATGGTCAATTCTGGTAGCGTGAACTATGTTCCGATGCACGCTAACAAGGAGATACTTACAGGTTGGCTAAAGGAAGGTCTAAATTGGGATGGAATGCTCATAACTGACTGGGCTGATGTTAATAACCTCTTTGGACGTGAAAAGGTTGCAGCCAACAAAAAGGAGGCTCTTGAGCTTGCTGTCAATGCCGGAATTGATATGATTATGGAACCTTATGACTGTAGTGTCGTTCCATTGATGGAAGAGCTCGTTTCTGAGGGCAGAATCCCACAGTCTCGTATTGATGATGCTTGTCGCAGAATCCTCCGTCTGAAATATCGTCTGGATCTCTTTGATCATCCTTATCAGAAATTGAAGGACTATCCTGAGTTCGCTTCTGCTGAACACAAGGCTGTGTCTTATCAAGGTGCTCTTGAGTCTATCGTCCTTCTGAAGAATGAGGAGGTTTTGCCTATTGCCAAAGACAAGAAGATTCTCGTTACAGGCCCTAATGCCAATTCCCTTCGTACCCTTAATGGTGGCTGGAGCTATACTTGGCAAGGTAATGGTGCGGACGAGATTCTTGCTAAACTTGCTGAGGATACTGCAAACCGTAAGGCAAAAGATGGTGGTCCGTTCATCAAGCCTAACACAATCTATGAAGCTCTGTGCAAGGAGTATGGAGCAGAGAATGTAACTCTCGATAACACCCTCACGTACAAGAACGATGGTGCTTATTACGAGGAAAACCTCGTTGACAGCAGTATGTCAGCTGTCAAGCAGCAAGCCGCAAATGCTGACATCATCATCGCTTGCATTGGCGAGAACTCATACACCGAGACTCCAGGTAATCTCACAGACCTCAATCTCTCAGAAAATCAGCGTAATCTCGTAAAGGCTCTCGCATCGACTGGCAAGCCTGTCATCCTTGTCTTGAACGAAGGTCGTCCTCGTATCATCTCTGATATTGAGCCACTTGCAAAGGCTGTAGTGGATGTAATGTTGCCATCTAATTATGGTGGTGATGCTCTTGCTGCTTTACTTTCAGGTAAGGAGGACTTTTCTGGCAAGTTGCCATTCTCATATCCTCGTACTATCAGCGCTTTCAACTGTTACGATTATCGCGTGTCTGAGGTGGTAGGTACAATGGAAGGTTCTTACGATTATAGTGCTGATGTAGCTTTCCAATGGCCTTTCGGTTATGGAATTGGTTACAATACATATTATTATTGTAATCTCTGTTGCACACCTTCGGAATTTACTGCTGTCGATACGCTTACCATTAGTGTTGATGTCCTTAATTCTGGAAATATGAATGGCAAGGAGGCTGTTCTGCTATTCTCAAGTGACCTCGTAGCTTCCCAGACACCAGAAATCCGTCGTCTTCGTGATTTTGCCAAGATTGACCTCAAGGCTGGCGAGAAGAAAACCGTTATCTTCACTCTTCCTGCAAAGAATCTCTCATTCGTGAATGCTCAGGGTAATTGGGTATTTGAGCCTGGAGAGTTTATGTTGCAGGTGGGGGATCAGACGGTGAAGATTGTTGGGAAATAACAGCCCCACCTCCTACCCCCTCCCATAAAGGGAAGTCCGATGTTGATAATATCGGAGTATGTGTCAGGGGAGTAGATAGTATTATTCCTTAAAAATAAAATAATTAAAGCTTAATAAATTTATGCGAAACCTTATAACGAAAAATGGTAACTACTCCCTCCCTTTTATGGGGAGGGTATGTGGAGGGGTCTTTTTGGGGCTTCTCTCTACTTCTGTTGATGCCCAATCCATCAAAGTAAACCAAGTTGGCTACTACCCATCTGAGACAAAGGTGGCTGTAATCGAGCCAACTGTAACGGCAAAGTCATTTACTTTGAAAGATTCCAAAGGTAAGAAAGTATGGGCTGGTAAGGCAGTACGTACCTCAGTATCACCTTTTACCCAGAAGGTCCGTCAGATTGTGGATTTCTCCACAGTTAAGACTCCTGGTACCTATACTCTTGTTGCAGGTAAGGAACAGCAGAAGATTGTTATCAAGGATAATGCCTTTGCTGATGTTGCAAAGGCAGGAATGAAGGCTTTCTATCTTCAGCGTACAGCAATGCCTATCGAAGAGAAATATGCAGGAGTTTATGCTCGTCCTGCTGCTCACATGGATAATAAGGTGTTGGTGCACCAGTCGGCAGCCTCTCCTCTGCGTCCTGAGGGAACAGTAATCTCCTCACCTTATGGATGGTATGATGCTGGTGATTTCAACAAGTATATCGTGAACTCAGGCTTTACTATCGGTGTGCTTCTTCAGGCTTACGAAATCAACAAGGCATACGCCGACAAGATGAATCTCGTCATTCCTGAGTCTGATGATGCTGTTCCTGATTTCCTTGATGAGGTGATGTATAACCTCAAATGGATGATCACAATGCAGGATCCATACGATGGAGGTGTTTACCACAAGCTAACCACTCCTAACTTTGAAGGTTTCGATATGCCTGCTACTTGTTCACAAACTCGCTATGTAGTTCAGAAGAGTACACAGGCAGCTCTCGATTTTGCCGCTTCTCTTGCACAGGCCGCTCGTATCTACTCTGCATATCCTAAGTATCAGGCATTTGCACAGGATGCTGTCAAGGCTGCTGAACGTGCATACGCTTGGGCTGTAAAGAATCCGACCTTCTACTATGACCAGCCAGGTAATAACGAAAAATATTCTCCAAAGGTAAATACTGGTATGTACGACGATAAGGCTTCTGCTGATGAATTCTTCTGGGCTGCAACCGAGCTTTATCTCACCACAAAGCAGAACTCATATTTCGAGCAGGCAAAGGCATTTATGCCTCAGAGCTATCGAGTTCCAACATGGGGAGAGGTTTCAGGTCTTGGTGTTCAGCAATGGATCAATCAGAGCCTTCTTGGTAAGGTTGATGGCATAGACTTCCCTGTAGAGAAGATGAAGGCTGACCTTCTCGCTTTCTGTGACGAGTGTATGTTGAGAATGCCAACATCAAGTTTCAATGCCCCTCATGGCAATCGTGAACAGGATTTCCCATGGGGAAGTAACAGCGAGATGTGTGCCGGACAGGGAATAGCCCTTACCTATGCCTATACCTTGACAAAGGATCATAAATACCTTGAGGCTGCTATTTCCGATGCTGATTATCTCCTTGGCCGTAATGCTACGGGCTATTGTTTTGTAACAGGATTCGGAACAAAGCAGGTAATGCACCCTCACCAGCGTATCTCTGCTGCCGATGGAATAGATGCACCACTTCCTGGATTCCTTGCAGGAGGTCCTAACCCTGGTCAACAGGATGCCGCACAGGTAACAACTTATCCTTCAAAGGCTGCTGATGAGTCCTATACGGATGATGTCAATAGCTATGCAAGTAATGAGATTGCCATCAACTGGAATGCCTACCTTGTCGGCTTGATGATGACTATTGATGCCGAGATGAGTAAATAACGCAAGTGCTTTTTATAATGATGTGGCTGTAAAACGTATGCTTTACAGCCACTATTTTTACAAATAAATCGTCTGGAAAACACAAGATTTTACAAGAGTTTTTTAGGAATTTATGTTAAATTTGGGATTTTGTGACGAAAAAATAAGAAAAGTTGCACGAATTTCACTTAAATTAACTAACTTTGCACTCTGATTGTAGAATTTCTAAAGGAAAATATTAAACGAATAATAATAAATTAAACAGAATTATCGCTATGAGTACTGAAAAGACTTTCAGCATTAGAATTGCGCTGGTTTCGCTGCTTATGCTTATTTCTGCAACAATGATGGCCCAGGTTACTGTGTCTGGATCTGTTATTGATATGCAGGGTGAGCCTATCGCGGGTGCATCTGTTCGCGAGTCAGGCACACGAAATGCAGCTGTTACTGATGTTGATGGTAAGTATGCCATCAATGTTGTGGATGGAAATGCTATCCTTAATGTTTCTTTCATCGGATACCAGACGCAGACCGTCAGAGTGGCAGGTCGTAGGCTTGTTACCATCACTCTTGAGGATGATGAGACGGCTCTTAAGGACATCGTCATCGTTGGTTACGGTACCATGAAGAAGAGTGACGTTACAGGTGCTGTTTCTGTTGTTGATACAAAGGAAATGATGAAGAAGGTTCCAACCAACATTGCTCAGGCTCTCCAGGGTCTTGCTGCCGGTGTGTATGTATCACAGCAGGACGGTGCTCCAGAGGCTAATACGCAGGTTCGTATTCGTGGTGTGGGAACGGTTTACGGTTCTCCACTTCCTCTCTATGTTGTTGATGGTGTGAAGGTTGGAACAAATGCGAATTTCCTTAACCCTGCTGATATTGAGACACTTGAGATTCTGAAGGATGCTTCTGCTACGGCTATTTATGGATCTGAGGGCGCTAATGGTGTCATCATGATTACTACAAAGCACGGTCAGGCAGGTCGTACTCAGGTTTCATTGAATGTTGACTACGGAATCGGAACTCTCCCTTATAAGCTTGATGTAATTGATGTTGATCAGCTTGCCGTTGCTATCCGTAAGTCACGTGCCAATGATAATGCTACTCTTGCTAACAGAATCTGGGCGGAGCAGTATGATGGTACACGTAGTACAATTGACTGGCAGGATCAGATGATTCAGGCATCTATTAAGCAACAGTATGGTTTGACTGTGCTTGGTGGTAATGAGAAGACACAGTATAACTTCTCACTCAATTACCTTAATAATAGAGGTCTTGTTGTGAATACCGGTTATCAACGTCTTTCTGGTCGTGTAGGTGTAAAGTCAAACATCACCGACTTTATTGAGGTAGGTGGTGATATCAACTTCACTCGCTCAAAGGCAAATGGTTCAAACATCGGTCTTGGTAACAATATCAACCTTTCATCTCATCGAGATATTGCCTACATGACTCCAACTCTTGACTATATCGATGCTAAGGGCAGATATATTCATGTAAACGTGGTGAATCCTGATGGTAGCTATGGTTATATGGCTAATACCACAACCAACGGTTGGGAAGGTAACACCAATCTCCTTGGTAACGTATATGCTACACAGAAGATGCTTGATCGTAGCGACGTTACTAACCGATTTGCAGCAAGTGCTTACGCTGACATCCGTTTCTTCAAGGGACTCAGTTATCACATCATAGGTTCTTATACCTATACAGGTACAGATACAGACGATCATACTGGCGGACGTCGTTATTTTAACTATATCGACAATAAGCTGACTGAGGTTGCCTATACAAGTGATAACAGATACACTTTCAGCCTCGGATTGAATCAGAATAATACAGTAGCCGTAGAGCATTATCTCACATATAAGTTTGATACAGAGGTTCATTCATTGAGCGCCATGATTGGTAACTCTCTGAGTGAGTATCATGGCTCATGGGTAAATGCAGCAGGTACTGACTATTATTCTCCAGACATCCGCGTTACTTCAATGGCTAAGGATAAGACCTCACAGAATGGTAATGGTGCGTTGAATGGCAACAATAACATGCTTTCATTCTATGGTCGTTTCGTATATGGTCTTTATGACGTATTCAACCTGACTGCTACCGTACGTCGTGACGGTTCTTCTAACTTCTCTTCAAGCAACCGTTGGGGTACATTCCCTTCAGTCGCAGCTGCTTGGCGTATCAAGGACACATTTATGCAGAATGTTGATGCTATCTCAAACCTTAAGCTTCGTGTAGGATGGGGGCGTACCGGTAATTCTGGTAACATCGGTGGTAAGTCTATTTATGCGTTGACCAACTCAGGTGTACGTTACAACTATTATACTGGTAACGGTCTTGGAAAGGGTAGTGCTTCATCTGGTCTTTATGCTCCGCTGGTTGATACCAACCTGAAGTGGGAGACTAACGAACAGCTCAACTTTGGTCTCGACCTCGGTTTTCTTGATGGTGATCTCGATGTAACTGTTGACTACTTCATCCGTAAGACAAAGGATCTTCTCGTATATCTTCCAATCCGTTCATCTTCTGGTTATGGGCAGATCTATACTAACTATGGCGCTATCGAGAATAAGGGTGTTGAGTTCTCTGTAAGCTACAAGAAGTATCTTGGCAATGATGTCAGTATGAATGTCACCTTCACAGGCTCTACAATCGACAACAAGATTACCGATATGCCTGAGTTGCCTATTTATAAGGATGCGAAGGGGGGTAACTCTACTTATGTTGCTATGAGCGGTGCTGACGGTATCGGTGGTGATAATTCTAACACATTCCAGGTCGATGGTGGTGCTCTGTGGGAGAACCACTCAATCTCTACTGTAGGTAGTGCCGTTGGATCTTACTATGGTTGGCGTGTTGACCGTCTCATCAAAACCGACGAGGATGTTGCAGAGGCAAAAAGACGCGGTCAGGCTAATGCTAAGATTGGTGACTATCTGTTCAAGGATCTTGACGGAAAGACAGATGCAGATGGAAATCTTGTTTGTGACGATGGTGACCGTGAGATTCTTGGCAATGGTTTCCCTACATTGAACTTCGGTTTGAATCTTGGATTTAACTATAAGAACTGGGATTTCTCTGTCTATACATACGGTGAGCTTGGCAAAAAGATACTCTCTTATTCTGCAATGCGTCTCAGTATGATTACGACTTCCGATGATAATACTACAGCAGCTATTCTGAAATCATCATACAATGATGTTTACGATCCTGTTACAAATCCAAATGGAACACTTCCTGCATATTCTTTCACCAGTGCGAATAAGAACCAGCGTGTCAGCGATGCGTGGGTAAAGAATGGTAACTTCCTGAAGATTTCAAATGTGCAGATAGGATATTCATTCAATGAGAATCTCTTGAAGGCTCTTCACATGCAGGCTGCTCGTGTATATTTTGCAGTGCAGAATCTTGCAACGATTTCACCATATACAAAATATGGAGATCCTGAGTGTGGACAGGGTTCTGTGCTCTTTACTGGTTTCGACTCTGGACGTTATCCAATGGCTCGTACCTATATGTTAGGTTTTAATGTTACATTCTAAAGGGATTAGGAAATTAAGAGGTTAATATATTAATTTCATTTGACTTTAGGCCTACTTAACAAAAACAACAACAATGAAGAATATAAATAAGGTTTTCGGAATCGTTGCGTTTGGTACTCTTGTACTGACCTCCTGCGGTGACACTTTCGACAAGTTCCTTGACGTTGCTCAGTATGACAAGGTTGATGTAGAAGGAGAGTTCTTGACAGAGGAGGGCGCACTCGCTGGTCTTACTGGTGTTTATGACTTGATGAACCCTAATGACGGTCCTGACGGCGACTGGGGCTTCAAGCCAAACTTGTTCTCTGGTACTCACCCAACAATGGATACACAGGCTACAGGTTGGGATGCTGTGTTCAACAGCCAGAACTGGAGTGCTACCACTACAGAGCTTGCTTCTGGTTGGGCTCATGCCTATGCTGCTATAGCTCGTGCTAATGTATATCTTGCTGGTTTGGAGAAGGCTCCAAAAGCAGGTGTTACATACAATGAGAAGGTAGATAACAAAGGTGACATAACAGTTGATACCGTAATAATAGAAGGTACTGGTATTTCGGACAAACTCAGACAAACTGCTACTGGTGAGGCAAGAGCAGTCCGCGGTTTCTTCTATACCTACTTAGCACAGACATTTGGGCGTGTACCAATGCTTAATACTGGTGAGGACTATAACACACACCGTTATAAGGAGCGTGCTGCAACCTACAATGAAATGTGGGACTTCATCATTGACGATTTTAAGACTGCTGCCGATTTGCTCGACTGGAAACCTTACCAAGGGCAGTATGGTCGCGCAACAAAGGGTATGGCAAAGGCATACCTTGCTGATGCATATCTTTGGAAGGCTTATCGCTTGGGATGCGACTTGAATGGTGTATATCAGGAGTCTCAGGCAAGCACTAATGCCGCAGAGATAAGATCACTCTACGAAAAGGCAGAGAACGAGTTAAGAGAAATCATCAATAGCGGAACATACAAGCTCAGCCCTTCATTCTGTACTAACTGGGATGTAGATGGCGGTGGCTGGAACGAAGAGTGTATCTGGGCTCTTCTCCTTGATGAGAACGACAAGCTGTCTGGTTATGTTGACCGTGTATCATCTATGAACATCAAGTGGTATGTGGCTTGTCCTGAGAATGGTGGATGGGGTTCACTCTATCTCTCATGGGAGTGGTATGCAGCTTACGAGCAGGGCGACAAGCGTCGTGATGCGTCATGTATCATCGGTGGTCTTCCATACGATGACTTGAAGAAACTTTACAAGTATGCAAACAAGTCAAATATCGATGCTATCAATAAGATTCCTGAACTTCAGGAGGAATATGATGAAAAGTTAAAGGATTTGAAGGATGTAGAGGCTGCCTTTGAGGATGCCAAAGCAAAGCTTCCAAAGGATAATCCAGACTATAAGGCTGCAGAGCAGGCTGTTACAGATGCTCAGAAGGCAAAGGAGAAGGCAAAGGAGGCTCTTAATAAGGTCTATCTCTTCAATCATGGTTATCACCCATTCCTCCAGTGTAATGTTGGTAAGCAGAGTGTTGAGACACAGACAAAGCAGTTCCACTACACTAACGGTGAATGGGCGCCAGCTATCTGGTCAGCAAAGCTCTGGCGTAATGCTTCTGCTGAGACATTCAATGGTGTAGGTGCTTGGGGTACTCTCGTTTGGTGTCCAACCAATATCTATTGGAAGCGTTATTCTAATGTGCTTCTTGACTTTGCAGAGTGTCGTTTCTTCCTCCATGGTGGTGATGATCAGGAAGGTTGGGATGCTATTCAACAGATTCGTGATCGCGCATTTGGTAAGAATGAGAAGGGGCTTGACGATTCAAAGTATCTGCCTTGGATCAACACAATGGCTGAGACATACCATACATCCAAGATGTCGGAGTACCCAATCCCATTCGATCAGGATGGCCTGGGTGCACCTGATGCCAAGACATACTACACACAGTATGCTAAGTGCAACATCAAGGGTAAGGCATTCACTTCTCCAGTATGGAAGGTTGCAGTCAACGAGGAGCGTCGTAAGGAGTTTAGTTGTGAGTGGTGCTTGCGTCCAGACTTGCAGCGTTCTGGCTACCTGAGAGACCATATTGAAACCAACTATCCAATGGATGCTACATCTGGTGAGGCTCTGAAGAATTATCCATGGTCACCACGTCAGTTCGAGTATAACGAAATGAAGATGGATATGCCAATCCCAGCCGATGAGATAGCGAAGAATCCACTCTGTAAGCAGAACCCTGCTTATAGTAATGCTAAGTAAATCTGATAATGATTATAAACAAAAAATCTCGCTCACATATTCTTGTGGGCGAGATTTTTGATTATATGTACAGAATGTAAGGGTAATACCTATCCAATGCTTTATCGTTAAAAATCCTAATAATTTGTGTGAATACTTTGATAATCTGACTATTATTTCGTATATTTGCAGAGATTTAGTGATGATGAAAAAATAAATTGGGACGATTTAACCTCGGATTTTTGAGATGTTTTGGATTCACGAAGAAGGAGTGATGCGGGCATCATGACTGATGAGAGGATTCAAAACAGCCAAAAAGATGAGTCGTTTCCAAAATAAAGCGCATCATAAATCGTTTCAAGTTATTTTTTATCATCACTTACTGATTGAGTCGAAAACTAAAAATAAAACAACTATTAGGAATTATGATTGAAATGATCTCTACATTGAGGAAATCAGTATTAGCGGCATTCGTGGCTTGCACTCTCGCTACAAATGCCTATGCATATGACGGTTCACGACTATGGCTTGGTACGACAGGCTCTGCCAATGCCCAGATTACTTTGACTGCCAAGAGTACGGCAACGACGGATATCGCCAAGCGCGAACTGGCTGCCGCATGGAAGGGTGCGCCCGTCAGTCTGGTGGTGAAGAAGGTGAAGGGCATGAAGCGCGATGCCTATACCATAAAGATAAAGGAAGGGAAGGTTACGATTACCTCGCCTTCGGATATCGGTCTGCTCTACGGCGCGTACCGATTGCTCCAGTTCCAGACTATGAATGCCACGAGTGGTGATGTGGAAGTGAGCGAGAGTCCATTTCATGACATCCGACTGCTGAACCATTGGGATAACCTTGACGGCAACAGCGAGCGCGGATATGCAGGCAAAAGTATTTTTTGGAATGTGAAAGGTTTTCCGAAATCGCTTGGCAATAATGACGTAAATGATATTAAGAACTGTCCTCTGGGCAACGATACATACGCTCGTGCCTGTGCCTCTGTTGGCATCAACGGCGCTGTGCTCAACAATGTGAATGCCTCGCCACAGATGCTCTCTACCGAGGTGTTGCAGATGACAAAGCAGTATGCCGACGTGCTTCGTCCTTACGGTATAAAGGTGTATCTGGCGGTGAATTTCTCAAGTCCTGTGGTGGTGGGCGGTCTTGCAACAGCCGATCCTATGGATAAGAGCGTGCAGCTTTGGTGGAAGAATAAGGCGAAGGAAATCTATGGTCTGATTCCTGATTTCGGTGGTTTCCTCGTAAAGGCGAACAGCGAGGGACAGCCAGGCCCGATGGACTACGGTCGTACCCATGCCGATGGTGCCAATCTGCTTGCTGGTGCCATACGTCCCTATGGCGGAATAGTGATGTGGAGGGCGTTCATCAACAACCCTACCGACCCTGACCGCGCCAAGCAGGCACGATTGGAGTTTGAGCATCTTGATGGCAAGTTCCTTGACAATGTTATCATTCAGGTGAAGAATGGCCCTATCGACTTCCAGCCACGCGAACCGTTCAATGCCCTATTCGGCGCTCTTCAGCAGACGGCGGAAATGCCTGAGTTCCAGATTACTCAGGAATATCTCGGACAGGCTAACCATCTTGCCTACCTCGGTACTATGTGGGAGGAGTTCTTCGGTGAGGTGACTAAATATGCCGACTATAAGACTCATCAGCTCAAGGCTCGATATAATGCCATCGCAGGAGTTGCTAATACTGGTACTGACGCTAACTGGACTGGTCATCCGCTTGCTCAGTCTAACTGGTATGCCTTTGGAAGAATGGCTTGGAATCCAGACCTTGACGCGAAGACCATTGCAGACGAGTGGGTATCGCTCACCTTCCCTACGCTCAACGAACAGCAGCACGGTACGGTAGTTTCCATGCTCATGCGCAGTCGTGAGGCGGTGGTTGACTATGAGATGCCTATCGGACTCACGCATCAGTTTGGTAACTCGCACTATGCTCCTGGTGTATGGGATAACCGCCCGATACGTCGCGACTGGTTGCCTGTGTTCTATAATCAGGCAGATGCAAACGGAATCGGTTTCGATCGTACGAAAGCGACAGGAACGGATAACACCTCGCAGTATGATCCTGCTTTCGGTGGTGTGATGGAGGATGTGAAGACGTGTCCTGATAAATACCTGCTCTGGTTCCATCATGTTTCGTGGAATCACAACTGCCAGACAGGTCGCAGCGTGTGGGAAGAGCTGTGCTATCGCTATCAGAACGGACTTAACGAGGCTCGTCAGATGCAGCGCCAATGGAACTCTCTTGAAGGTGCTATCGACACGGAGATTTTCCGCGACGTGCAGACGCGCCTTATGACTCAGACTCGTGATGCGGAATGGTGGAAGGATGGCTCTGTGCTCTATTTCCAGTCGCTTAACAAGATGCCGTTCCCTGATTTCCTTGAACCGCCTGTCCATACGCTTGATGAGTGTAAGAATAATAAGGTGCACGTGGGATTGTATAGGAGTCCTACACGCGAGGAGCTGAACAGGGAGCGATAGTGGCATGTACCATTTATTCGCTGAAGCTCATCAAGCTAAAGCAAGTTTCCATATACAATGTGCAATTTTGTTGATTATGGTGAATGATGCTATCGGGTAAATTTTAATCCCAATGGGGGCGCGATTTACTACCCCATTGGGATTTTCGCGTTAATTTA
Organism: uncultured Bacteroidales bacterium; assembly: GCA_902778265.1. Taxonomy (GTDB): domain Bacteria; phylum Bacteroidota; class Bacteroidia; order Bacteroidales; family Bacteroidaceae; genus Prevotella. Next base: position 15,294 of record CACYXI010000020.1, read on the forward strand.
CAGCCTTATTTCCTTGTTTTTTCTTCTTTGTAATGGCTTATTGCTCAAAAAGTATAAGTTTTGTTTGGTGATTTTAGCATTTATTTGTATCTTTGCAACTGTCATTACTGTTAAAGCGACAGAAGCGGATGACGGAGTGACACTTATTTCTGGAAAAGCGTTATCTAATACTTGATTTTGACTCTTGGTAATCTGGCAGTTACACGACGATTTGTGAAAAGCATGCACAGCACCTTTGAGAATGGAACAAGTGGCAGATGGACTCCTACGCTTTCATTGTATAATACCTAAACACAAGAGTTGCCTGTCTTGGGAGGTCGTGGGCAGGGATTAGGATTATGGTAGGAAGAATTATTATCGGCTGCCTGCTATTTTGCTTGAATGTAGCAGGACAGGAACAGAATACTGTGGATAGCGTTTGCCATCAGGATAGTACTCATACCTTGATGGCAAGGCTTCGTCAGGTGCAGCAGATTCTGGATGCCAGAGTGAAGAAGAAGGTGGATCCTGCTTATATTGAGGTTCCAGAAAAACCATGGAGAGTGATTATGCGCTATAAGGAGAATGTGGTTGATGTTGACTACTTCCAAGGTGTTGATTTGCCAGAATCTAACGAACATTCCGACGTTAGGCTCTGCTTCGAACCGCCTTTGGCAGCTTCCGTAGGTGTGTGGGTAGGCTATCGTGGCTTAGGAGCTTCTATTTCACGGTCGGTTGCGCGTAATGCCGGTCGCTATTACTCCATAAGTTCAACGGGAGCAAAGTTCGGCTTCAACTTCCGACTGAGGCGATTCAGGGTAGAAAAGGCGCGATTCATGGCAACAGACTACAAGGATGGGAAACTTGATGGAGAACCATACGATACCGTAACCAATATGTATTCCCCTGTATGGATTCGCTCTGTATATGTTAATGGTTACTACGTATTAAACGGTCGCCACTATTCACAGGCTGCCGCCTATAACCAGTCGGTCATTCAGCGTCGCTCTTCTGGGTCGTTGCTTTTGGGGCTTACGTGGTATCAGTCCTCATTCGACTATTCGGATATCAACAATTACCTTTACATGATTATAAGCGATGGCATAAGGCGCATCAAGGTGCATCAGGCTAATCTCGGTATCGGCTACGGCTACAACTGGGTACCGCTGCGTGGTCTGGTTGTCAATGCTATGGCTATGCCAACCTTTAGTGTCTATAACCGTGTCAAGGTTTATAGGTATAATTTCAACTACTGTTTGGCAGAAGATGATCCTGTTGATGACTATGGAGAATGGAACAGGCAGACGAAGACCTGGGCAAATGGAAAGATGAGCAAACCGATATTGATGGACGAAGATTTGGATCTTGATTATTGGGATGGAGGCGCAGAGACTGCTTATAGTGCTTTCCAACTGAACCTTGACCTGCGTGTGGGTATTGCCTATAACTGGAAGAACTATTTCGTAGGCCTCCAAGGTCAGTATAACAATTTTATCTATAAGAAGGATAAGACCAAGGTCAATCTATATGATGCCTATGCCCGATTGTCGTTCGGAGTGAGGTTGTAGAGGGCGGAAAATTAAAAAGTAAAAATTTAAAAGTAAAAAGTATGGTTTGCACTTCACCGACAGTTTTTTCGCTGCATATGGTAATCATACTTTTTAATTTTTATTTTTTCCTTTTTAATTTCTAACCGATGTTAACCTCATAACCTTCTAACCTCATACCCCCAAAAAGTAGTAAGGAGTACAAGGAGTAATAAGGAGTACAAGACGAATGTCTTATGTGTGCAATAAAGTTGAATAGAATAAGGAATAAAGGTTTGATACAATTAACCCCTCATCCTTCATTCATCAACTATCCCCCCTCATCTCCTCAACCTTCAGCGATAAATACTATCGTCTTGTACTCCTTATTACTCCTTGTACTCCTTGTACTTCTTAAAAAAATAAGTCAATGAAAAAGAAAATACTGATATTTGCACTTGTCTTCTGTGTGTGCTCAATACCGCTCATGGCTATCGTTAGTGGGCGATCATTGACGAGTACGCTTAGGGAGCTATGTTCAGAATTGCATACGGCATACTTGCAGCGCACAGAGGCACAGCAGCGTTTTAATGATGATTATAATCGTCAGCACCAGAGAATGTTGGATGTCATTACGAAGTCGAACGAGTTATCGATTCTGCTCTACACACAGGAACAGAACATGACGTTTAACCTTGCATACGCCTTGAAAAGGGTTTCGAGCGATTACAAGGATTTTAGCAAGGACAGACGACCATACGACTATATAGTGAACAGTCTTGACTATGAGATTGACCGTAATGCCCGACTTATTGAGGCTCTGCGCCGCCTGCCTCCTATGATAAAGGAGATAGAAGCGGAGATATTGCCTGATAGTCTGCTCTATCGCAATGACTCGCTTGATCTGCACATGTCCGACTCTGCTTCCTCGTTGGAGAAAGAGGTGATAAGTATTGCTATCAAGGACACATTGTCTTCTCCCTTTGTGCTCGACAAGGCTGGTATCGCTTACCGTGATTCCTGCATTCGCTATGCTTCCGAGCTCCTGAAGATGCATGCCGAAAACCGTGCTACCGTGGTTGATGATAGTACGCATTATCAGGAGGCATATCTGCGACTGAAGGAAACATACGACTATGCAGAGAACCGCTATCGTGACCTTGAGAGGTATATCTTTGTCGAAGGGCAGACTCCTTTCCTTGATATTCTGGCTAATCCGCAGTACTTTTGGAACAAGACAAAGGTGGATTTGAAAGGACAGTATAGTCTGGAGGAACTGAGCCGGAGCTTGGATGAGGATGATCCGTCGGAAGGCGATGATGCTACATTTCTTCAGAATCTGTCAAGCAAGGCAGAGAACAGTCTGTTGGTGATACTATGTTGCTTTGAGCTTTTGGCATTGGCATTCTTCTGGGGAGTAATGTTACTGGTTCTATGGCTTGTTTGGCGCTATACAAGGGTTAAGCGCTATGTGCCACGGACGAAATTGGCAATCCTCTCTATATTGATTGGCACGATATTCTACTTCGTCATCTTCGGCTTCACTATCTATGGGGACGAATATGTGGATCTCGGAGTAAAGCATATCAACACTTTCCTGTGGTTGCTCATCGCTATCTCAGGCTCGTTGCTGTTGCGTGTCAAGCCCGACCAGTTCCGTCAGGGCTTCCATCTCTATTCGGCTACGTTCCTGATAGTCATAGTCATCATAGCATGCCGCGTGACATTCATCCCCGACAAGATGATGGTGCTCTTCTTCCCGCCAATCCTGCTTTTGATAGTTGTGCGCCAGCTGTTCCTATGTATAAAGGTGGGTGGTGCAGCTACATCTATCGACCGTAATCTTGGCTGGGTATCTCTTGCGGTCTATTCCGTTGCCTTGATATTCTCATTCATAGGCTACACCTTCGTTGCCTTGCTCATTCTGGTGGGATGGTATTTCCTGTTAGCAGCGTGGCTTACCCTGGTATGTATCTCAGATTTGCTTAACAGGTTCAAGGTGCGTTGGCTTGATAAGCGTGTGGATGCTATGCGAAAGCGCATTACATACGTATCGGGCGAAGAGCGCGAGGCATTGTTGTTTGGCGTTACTTGGTTCTATGACCTCATCAATCAGGTGGCAATACCAACGATTGTGCTTCTCTCCTTACCGCTTTGCGTACGCTTGTCATTGGGAATCTTCGACTTCGACGACCTGTTCGTTAAGTACTATGAGAATCCTTTCGTGCTTCTCGTTGATAAGGGAGGAGTAGAGACGCTGAAGATTTCGGGCAAGAGTATCGTGTATCTTATGATACTATATTATATAATGAGCTATCTCAGTCGTGCCATTCACGTAATATGGCAGTATGCCCGTTACATAGCCTTTATGCGTAGGTACAGCCGTACTACCATTCGCCCTAATGAGATAAACCTTTCACTGGGTAACAGTATCATAAGCGTGATTATCTGGATGTCGTTCGCAATGGTGCTCATCTATGTATGGAAGATTCCTACAGGTTCGCTCGGTTTGGTGGCTGGAGGTCTGTCAGCAGGTATCGGTCTTTCGCTGAAGGATGTCATAAACAACTTCATCTATGGCATACAGTTGATGGGCGGTCGTCTGCGTGTGGGCGATTGGATAGAGTGTGATGGTGTTCGTGGTAAGGTGACATCAATCAATTACCAATGCGTTCAGGCTGAGACTATTGAAGGCACGGAAATGTCGTTCCTCAATTCATCGCTCTTTGGCAAGAACTTCAACAACCTCACTCGTAACAACTCGTATGAGCTTACCACGATAATTGTGGGTGTGGCATACGGCACGGAGGTAAAGCACGTGCGTGAGGTGTTGGTAGAGGCTATGCAGAAGATGCGCACCAAAGATCAGTATGGTCGTGAGATCGTGGATCCTAAGCGTGGTGTCTATGTGGTGGTAAGCAATATGAGCGAGAGTTCAGTGGATATTGCCGTTAAGCAGTATGTGCTTGTTGCTGAGAGGATTGGCTATGTTGATCGTGCCAAGGAAGTGATTTACGAGGCTCTTAATGCCGCAGGTATCGTCATGGCATTCCCGCAATGCGATGTGCACTTGATTAAGGAAGAGTAAGGAAAATTAAAAAGTAAAAATTAAAAAGTATGATTACTATATGCAGCGAAAAAGCTGTCGGTGAAGTACAAACCATACTTTTTAATTTTTATTTTTTACTTTTTATTTTCTTCATAGTGTCATGTTTTGCTAAATAAAGTCATAGTGGAATGTGACAATATGAGTAATTTTGTAGCCGAAATATTTTAAGGTTAGAAGGTTAGGAGGTTGTAGGTCAGCCTCGCTAATGAGCATTCCGACCTGAAAACCTAAAAACCTGATAACCTCGAAACCTAAAAAGAATTATGAAATCCTTTTTTCTCACAGCATCGCTGCTGCTGATGTCTTCAATGCAAGTACTGGCTCAGGAATTTGAGTCGGCTACTTCTGCCGTTACCAATATGCGAGTGGGGTGGAATCTCGGCAATACACTCGACTCCAATTCGGGCGCAACGGATAATATGTGGATAGAGAAATGGTCTGCCCGAAATCCTTCCGACTACGAAACGGCATGGGGACAGCCAGTAACCACCGAGGCTACTATCAAAATGTTCAAGGAAGCGGGCTTCAATGCAATCCGCGTTCCCGTGACGTGGTACCCTCACATGGGCGTGCAGGTCAACGACCTCAAATGGGATCTCTCTGCGTGGTCGCCTACTCAGGTGGATGCCGTGTGGATGGCTCGCGTAAAGGAAATCGTTGACTATGTGGTGAATAACGGAATGTACTGCATCATCAACGTGCACCACGATACTGGCGAGGCTTCTACGGCATGGATGCGTGCATCAGTAGCCAACTACAACAAGTACAAGGACATTTACGAAAACCTCTGGACGCAGATTGCTACCGAGTTCAAGGACTATGACGAGCATCTGCTCTTTGAGGGCTATAACGAGATGCTCGACACCTACGGCTCTTGGTGCTTTGCGTCGTTCGCCGCTTCGGGGCAGTATAATGCAGCCTCGGCAGCCGACTCTTACAAGGCCGTGAACAACTATGCGCAGTCCTTCGTAAATGCCGTGCGTGCCACAGGCGGAAACAATTCCTATCGCAACCTCATTGTGAACTCCTACGGCTCTTGCTGTGGTTCAGGCAACTGGAATCAGCATCTTCTCGAACCGCTCAAGTATCTTGATCGTCCTACAGACGAGGCAAGCAATCACATCATCTTTCAGCTTCACTATTACCCAAGTATCAAGGATCTCTCATGGGCAAAGACCGAGTGTAATACAATGCTGGGTGCCATCAAGACTCATCTTCAGGGCAAGGCTCCCGTTGTCTTCGGAGAGTGGGGTACTGCCAATGATGTTGTGGCTAACATGGACGACTACAATACGCAGTATAAGCAGAACAAGGTGGATTTCGCCCGTTATTTCGTAGAGAAATGCAAGGCGGCTGGCATCACCACGTTCTATTGGATGGGACTTTCCGATAGAGACGACCGCAAGAATCTGAAATGGACGCAACCCGACCTCAAGGATGCCATTATCAAGGGATATTACGGTGATGCAGGATATACTTCAATCGAAAATGTTTCTGTTGCATCTCCTTCAAAGCCACGTAAGCAGATTGTGAATGGCAAGGTGGTTGTTGTCAAGGGCGAAGACAAATACATTGTAGATGGAACTCGTATGAAATAGGATTTATGATGGGTATAACGCTAAGGCGCTAAGACGCAAAGTTTTTTATTTCTCTGCGTCTTAGCGTCTTAGCGTTTTATATAATTTCCGCCGAAAAACGTGACAAATGCGTGACTTAGTACCGTGTCACACACACGTCACGCTATTCTTTACCTTATTTATATGGAATATATTAATTTTGCACCCGCAATTTATCAAACGCAAAGACACAAAGACACGGAGCTTTATTTTCTTTGCGACTTAGCGTCTTTGCGTTCGAAAAAAGAATTGTCACTTGCAAAATAAAAATCTCTCGCAAAATAGTCAATTAAATACTCTTATAAAATAATTATTAAAAGTTATTTATTACCGCCTTTCTACCATGTAAAAAAGTGTGAAATAACACTAAACTGCCAAAGATTTTTACGAAATCGTTTGCGGTATCAAAAAAAAGTGTTATCTTTGCACTCGTAATGGGATGTTAAGAAAAGATATTCCCCATTATGATTGAATATTAGTTGCAATTGAATAGTCGCCACGTTGTGAAAACGAGGCGGCTTTTTTGCTTTTATAGGTTGTAAGGTCGGCATTGGTTAGAAATTAAAAAGTAAAAAATAAGAAGTTAAAAGTATGGTTTGTACTTCACCGACAGCTTTTTCGCTGCATATGGTAATCATACTTTTTATTTTTTACTTTTTACTTTTCAATAGCATTCCGACCTGAAGACCTCATAACCTTATAACCTCCCAACCTCCCCAAAACCCTTAAAAAAAGTTATTTTTGTGGGAGAGAGTGATGATGTTATCGCAGTAATTAGTAACTTTGCAACCGTGAAACTGAAAACGAGAAGATACATAGCCGCTTGGATGCTATTGGCAGTCTTTTTGCCAATGCTTATTTTCTCGTCGCTTCATGTGCATGAAGAGGATAACACCTCAAGCGTGGTGACTGAATGCGCCGATTGCGTGCATCACACCTGTCACGGACACATGACTGCGGCGAGCCACTGGGCGCACGACTGTGTCCTCTGTCAGTTTCTCACTCTCACATTCTTAGCCACCGCCACTGTCAGCTTCACGTTCGTCAACCGAGCTGTCAGTGTAACAATCGATGCCCAGCAACCCAGCGTTTGTGTTGCCCGTAGAGGCATCGTAGGCTTACGCGCACCCCCAGCTTTTCTCCATTTCGTTTAATTAGGGGAAGCTGGTATCTGTTTTGATGCCAGCCATATTAAACGTGAGTTTTGACGAATTTTATCAACTTGTATGTTGTTGAAAACATGTGGTTGAATTAGCTCTGAAAGAGCGACATCTAAAAGGGCGGTTCGTAAGAGCCGTTATTATGAGCATTATAGTAATGTGAGGTCTGAAGGACCGACCTTATTATATGTATATTAGGTGTCGCACCTACGGCGCTCACTAAAGAATACGGCATCATAGTGACAGCCCTTACGGACTGCCCTGTTAGGTGTCGCACCTTCGGCGCTTTTCATCGGAACTCACGTTAGTTGCGTATTTTCATAGAAATGGAGGCAAATAATGATAACATCCATTTTGACTGCGGCGCTGATGGCGTGCGTAGCAGAAACTCGTGGTTGTGTGGCACCCGAAGATACTACGGTGGCGCTGCATGGAGTGACCGTGAGCGGACAGCGACAGCGCGATTTCCAGATGCGTACCTCGCAGTCGGCTGTGCAGGTTAGCCACGACTATCTGCAAGAGCATTTCTCAGGTTCGCTGATGCAGACGCTTGAGGGAATACCTGGTGTCAAGGCGATGTCAATCGGATCGGGGCAGTCGAAGCCTACGATTCGCGGTCTCGGCTATAACCGTATGGTGGTGAGCGAGGACGGCATAAAGCACGAGGGACAGCAGTGGGGCGACGACCACGGACTGGAAATAGACCAGTTTGCCGTGGATCGTGCTGAGGTAATCAAAGGCCCTGCCGCGCTCCTCTATGGCAGCGATGCCATCGGTGGCGTGCTGAGCCTATACACCAACCACGTGCCTACCGAACCGCTCACGGGTAGCGTGCAGGTGTTCGGTCGCTCGAATAATGAGCAGATCGGACTCACGGCGAAGCTCGGCGGAAGGCGCGGCAACTGGTTCTACCGTGTAGGCGCTACGTTCATCGACTATGCCGACTACAGCGTGCCAACCGACAGCATTCAGTATTATAGCTACTGGATTCGCCTAAAGGATAGGCGATTGCGTAACACCGCAGGCTGTGAGCGCGACGGAAGCGTGGTGCTGGGCTATGTAGGCTATCGATTCCATACCGACCTGCGCATCAGCGACTCATACTCCAAGAGCGGCTTCTTTGCCAATGCCCACGGACTTGAGGTGCGCCTTTCTGACATCGACTACGACCACTCGCGTCGCGACGTGGATCTGCCGTATCAATGGGTGAACCACTTCAAGGTGCTCAGTCACACCACGTGGCAGGGCGAACGTATGCGCTGGGAGGCTAACCTTGCGTGGCAGAACAATCACCGCGAGGAGCTTAGCGAGCCTGTGAGTCACGGCTATATGCCGCGCCCTGACGGAAAGCTTGAGCGACGTTTCGATAAGAACACCCTAACCGCCAACATCGGTATGCACCTCCCTTTGGGCGAGCAGCACGAGTTGAGCATGGGCATCAACGCGGAGTATCAGCGCAACCGTCGTGGCGGATGGGGATTCATCATTCCTGACTTCGAGACCGCCAGCCTCGGTGCCTATCTCATGGATCGCTACACGCTGAGCGAGAACCTGAAACTGAACGCGGGCATAAGGCTCGACCATGCCCATACACATATCAGTAGCTATCACGACTGGTTCCTCACACCTGTTGCCGAGGGCGATTCTGTGTATCAGGAACGCTCATCCAACGTGGATCGCGGATTTACCAGTCTCACTTGGTCGGCGGGCATCAACTACTCCGTGGGTAAGTGGGTGCTAAAGGCTAACGTGGGTAAGAGCTTCCGTGTGCCAATCCCGAAGGAACTGGGGGCCGATGGTGTGAACTACCACATCTTCCGCTATGAGCGTGGTAATGCCAACCTCGATCCAGAGGAGAGCTACCAGATGGATCTCGGACTGCATTGGGATAACGACATCGTGTGCGTTCAGGTGGATCCATACGTCAACTATTTCCCTAATTATATCTATCTCAACCCTACGGCTCAGTATGTGGAGGGCTTGCAGCTCTACCACTACACCCAGACACGTGTGCTACGCTATGGCGTAGAAGCACAACTCACGTGGGTTATCTGCCCACATTGGGAAACGGAGCTAAAGGGCGAGTACCTGTATGCCGAGCAGCTATCGGGTCAGAAGAAAGGCTACACGTTGCCTTTCAGCACCCCGTGGTCTGTGGATGCAGGTGCGCGATATTCGTTTCAATGGCATGGCAACACTTTCGTTGGGCTTAATGCCCACATCGTGGGTACGCAGAACGAGATTGTGCCTCCCGAGAAGCCTACCGACGGCCATTGGACGCTTAACCTTTCGGCAGGAAAGCAGATACCGTTGCGTAGCAGTAAGCTGAACATAGCCCTGCACGCCGACAACCTGCTCAATCGCCGTTACTATGATCACACAAGCTACTACCGCCTCATTGACGTTCCCGAACCAGGGCGCAACGTGTCATTGATGGTCGGAGTGGAGTTTTAACCATTCACATTATTAATTATAGGAGTAATAAGTTAAAGTAAAAAGGAAAAATGAAAAATTAAAAAGTATGGTTAGTTTAGAGCTAATGGCGTAATCTGCCACTTTTTATTTTTTAATTTATAATTTTTACTTTTATTATCCTTGTACTCCTTCTAAAAAAATCAAAAACAATGAAAAAGTATATCAACATGAGCCTTATGATGGCTCTTTTCGCAATGTTCACCTTGTGTTTCATCTCTTGTGGCGACGACGACGACGATAAGCCTGCAGCTCCTACAATCGTTATCAAGGAGGCTAACATAGAGGATGGTGACATTGTATGTGTTCAGGCTGACATTAAGGCTGAAGGTCGTACCAAAAATTTCATGCTCACTATCAACGGTAAGGATGGTAAGGAGAAGACTTCGCTCGCTATGGTTGAGGATAAGTACACCGGCAAGCTCAACATCGATGGTTTCCACGTGCACGTTGATATCAAGGGTAGAGACGTAGTAGAGGGCGATGTGCTCACTCTCATCGTTTACGATGCCGAGGGGCAGAGTGGTAGCGCGAAGAAGGAAATCACCGCCGAGGAAGAGGAAGAGTAAAGAAAAGTAAAAAGTAAAAATTAAAAAGTAAAAAGTATGGTTACTTTGGAGCTAACCTTCGTGATTTACCACTTTTTACTTCTTACTTATGATTATCCGTAATTCCGTGACAGGCGGGCTGAAAGCCCAAAAGCACTTAGCCCAGGGCAACGTCCTGGGTATAGTGAGCGAGCTTGTTCGCCCTGTAAGGGCAAAAGCTCTAATATGAGGTAATGCTTTTGCCCTTACAGGGCGAAAATACCCACCTCCATCTACCTAGGGCGATGCCCTAGGCTATGAGCTTTTGCCCCTTCGGGGCGCTATCGGATGATTGCGGATAATCAAATATAAATATTTTTATGAAGATAAAATTTTTGACATTATCACTGCTGTGCGCACTAAGTGCGTGCAGCAGTTCTGACGATGACGGCGAGAAGGATATGCAGAAGCCCGTCATCAGCGATCAGGGCATTGTAGCCAACCCGATTGATTGTCAGCAGTATAAGCGTGGTGAGGTTATTCCGTTCCATTATCTCATGACCGATGACGAGGAACTGGGTGCCTATAACATCGAGATCCATAATAATTTCGACCACCACACGCATAGCACCACCGCTACCGAATGCACTATGGAGGCGCAGAAGTCGCCTGTGAATCCGTGGGTGTATAATCAGGATTTCACCATACCAGCGGGGCTGCGCGAGTATGATGCGCGTCACGACATTAAGATTCCGTCTGACATTGACCCAGGCGACTATCACTTCATGGTTCGCCTCACCGACCGCGCTGGATGGCAGCAGCTCCATGCCGTTGCGGTGAAGATTGTGGAGTAGGGCTATATATAATAAGGTGGAAACGAAGCAGCCACCACGTCAAAGGTTGGCGTGGTGGCTGGTTTTGGTTTGCCACGTCAAACTTGGCGTGGCTGGGGGTGGTTTGCCACGTCAAACTTGGAGTGGCATTACATACAGCTCTCTACCCCGAGGGTAGTCGCTATTGCGGTCATTATCGCCGCCAGCGTCTGAAGAATGAATTTCCATGTTTCCTTTTTCATAGTAGTAATGTTTTGTGAACGCAAAGCCGCTAAGTCGCAAAGTTTTTTCTTAGCGTCTTTGCGCCTTTGCGTTCTGGTTATTAGAGCGAGTCGTTACCGCCGCCGCCGTTTCCGCCGCCATTGTCACCGCTGTTTCCTCCGCCAGAGGCGGTGTTTCCAGTCGCCTCCCCATTCGGAGTGAGGAACGCGCTACGACCTTCTCCGTAGCTACTCTTGGCGAGGTTGAACGCGAGGTCGCCCTGATACTGGCTCAGAATGCTATTGGCATTGATAAGGAGCTGAGAGCTGACGAGCGTCTTGCCATTACTCTTGCGAGAGTGAACCCACGCAAACACGCAGTCGCCATCGTTGCCAGAGTGACCGAGACAGCCGTCCTGTGCGGAGAAGCCGTTTCTGATAGTCACGTCCCAGAGCTTGTCCTCGTTGTCGGCATCGAGCACCACCTTGCTTGAGAAGAACTGACAGTAAGGAATGCCAGTCTCAGCGTTCACCTTCTGCTTCACGAGGAAGAAAGAGATCTGGTCGCCGTAGTTGTAGTCAACATTGTTGCTTACAACCGAGCGTGAGAACTGCGCCACGGTAGTATTGGAGGTGATGCCGTCAGAACCGAGGGCGATGTCGGTGGTGATGTTCTGTCCGGTGCCAGAAACCACGATAGCAGGGAGCGAGCCTTGTGTAATCTGATACGGAGCAGCCACGCACGCACCACCAGAGACGGCTTGCTTGGTGAGATAGACGGGAGTCTGCTGCATATTGAGGCGCACGAACATGTTGTAGTCGCTTAGTCCGATAGCCTTCGACTCGAAGCCGTAGTTAAGGAGCGGACGGATGCCTCTGTACATCGCCACCACGTTAGTGAACTTAGTGCGTGTCCTCATCTGTGACTCAGTGCGAGGGTTTGACACTACTGTTACCTTGCCAGAAACGATAGTCTGGCCGTTGACCTGCTTGAAGGTGAGGTCACCCATTGAACCTTTGAATTTTCTTACAATACCTGAAAGTACTGCCATAGCCTAACCAAGCCTTCCCAAAGGGAAGGATGTTTTATAGTAACGATCCTTCCATTTGCCCGCGCTTGGCATTTCGGGGTTTTAATTGTTAATAATGATATGTTTGCTCTCCCATTTCCGCCCTTCATTCTCCCATCCGGATTGGGAGTCAGTAGGGTTTCAATATGGGCTTATAAGGAAACCGCTCACCGCCCTCAGTTGTAACCACTCCCCCTTGAGGGGGTGAGGGGGAAGGAGCCCTCCCTTGGGGAGGGACTGGGTGGGCTTCTTATTTCCGAGTGCAAAGTTACTGCAATATTTTTCGGAACTGCAAGAAAATGCGGAAAATAATATGTTACAACGGAAAATAGTTGCGCTTGATGATGTAACGCGCTGAGTATCAGTGAGAAATTTTCGGAATAGAATTGATGAGAAAACAATGTAACATATATCTGTTACATAATCGGGGGAGGGGGTGAGAGAGTGTATTTTTCCTCATAATATAATATATAATAAATATATTATATATTATATTATGAATATTTTTTTTAGAAACCATAGGATAGTGGGATGGTGTGCCTTTTTTGTAACAGATATATGTTACATTGCGCACAAAAGCAACTTTTTTAGGGATGTTTCGAAAATTTCTGATAGAATATTTGCGGATATTTGAAAAAATGATTATCTTTGCAATCGTTATATCAAATAATTTGACCATGTATCGTATCATATTCGTCTCTCTCGTTTCATTCTTCATGCCATCGCTATGCTGCGGAAAGGCTCTGCACCCCGATACGCTCGTGGCGAAGAAACAGAAGGAAATCTACAAGGAAACGGAGCTTGACGATGTGAGCATTGTGGGCAAAGACCGCACACAGCGACTGCGCGAGGGAGCTTTCAGCGTCAACGCTATCAACGTGGGCGACAAGGCGAACTCCGTGAACGACATCACCAACATCATCAATCGCACGGCAGGTGTCAAGGTGCGCACTCAGGGCGGTTTAGGCTCAGAGTTCGACCTCAGCGTGAATGGGCTTTCGGGCAACTCCATTCGCTATTTCATCGATGGCGTGCCGCTTGAGACGAAGGGCGTGGGTATGAAGTTTTCTGATATTCCCATCAACCTCATTCAGCGCGTGGAGATATACAAGGGCGTGGTGCCGTCATCGTTTGGAATAGATGCCCTCGGAGGTGCTGTGAACATAGTTACCAAAACACCTAACACCCAACACCCATCACCCTATATTGACGCATCTTACAGCGTGGGCGCATTCGGTACGCATCAGCTAAATGTGAATGGGCAGTACGTGCTTCCAAAGACGAGACTGATACTCCGACCAGTGGTTGGCTACAACCATTCGAAGAACAACTACACGATGAAGGAAGTAGAGGTATGGGATGAAGCGCAGCGCAAGTACGTACCCACCGAGCGCGAACGATTTCACGATGGCTATACCTCGTTTCTGGGGCAGTTGGAGGCGGGCTTTATGAATGTGCCGTGGGCAGATGCGGCATTCGTTACGCTGGCTTATTCGCAGATGCAGAAGGAGTTGCAGACGGGAGCCACGCAGAGCCGCGTGTACGGTATGGCAGAGCGCGAGAGCAAGGCATGGAACGTTGCCGTGAGATATGCCAAGCGCGATTTCATCATGCCAAAGCTCGACGTGAAACTATCAGCCTCGCACACATGGGACAACTCCATAACCACCGACACTTGCTTCCGCAAATACGACTGGAACGGCAACTACATCAAGTCGTCGCGTAGCGAGATAACCTCTCGCGAACGCTCACGGAGGCACTATGGTCGCCCTCTCACCAACGTACTGCTGAATCTCGGCTACACGTTCAACGACCATCATCAGTTGGATTTCAACTACTCCCTGAACCGCATCGGCAACGACCAGTGGGATGATGTGTCAGAAGTGTTCATACCATCCAACGATGTACTGGCAAAGCATATCCTCGCCCTCACATACAATCAACTGTTCGTAGATGACAGGATGAAGAACACGTTCTTCGTAAAGGATTACGTCAACCATCTGAGCGTGGAGCAGACCTACATCCCTACGGTCACCAATTCGCGTGACGTGATGGGCAGCAACACCAACAGCTATCTGGGAGCAGGAGCTGCGGTGAGCTTCGAGATATGGAGGGCGCTGGGCATCAAGGCGTCATACGAGCGCAGCGTCCGACTGCCTCTGTCGCGCGAATTGCTCGGTAATGCCTCTACCATCTATCCAAGCCTCGCCCTGCGACCAGAAGAGAGCAACAACTGGAATGCGGGCATCTACGGCACCGTAGGGCTTGGCGCAGGGCATAGGCTTGAATACGACGTAAACGGTTTCATACGCGATGTGGATAACTACATCCAGCCAACCGTTTCCGAAAAAGAGGGCATGATACAGTATGGCAACCTCGCTGCCATCTACGTAAAAGGCTTCGAGACCGAACTGCGCTACATCTGGCGCAACCGTATGCACGTAACGGGCAACATAAGCTGGCAGGATGCACGCGACCGTATGGAGCTGAAATCAGACGGCAAGCCATCAGCCACCTACGACAACCGCGTACCTAACCGTCCGTGGCTCTATGCCAACCTAAATCTCGACTACGAGTTTCGCTACATCCTCTCAAAGACCGACCGCCTCACGCTGGCTGCGGGCTATCAGTGGGTGCACTGGTACTACCTCACGTGGGAGGCCTACGGCTATGCCGAGACGAAGGCGCGAATACCCGGTCAGGACATCTTCGACGCAACGGCGACCTATTCCTTCCACGATGGGCGCTACAACATAACGCTTGGCTGCAACAACCTGACAGACCATCTGGCATACGACAACTACAAGCTTCAGAAGCCAGGCAGGTATGTGTATGCAAAGTTCAGACTTTTCTTACAAAAATAACATAATCAATTACACAGAAACGCATGAAAAAACTTTTACTCTCGATCATGGCTATGCTATGCGTGATCATTGCGAAGGCTGACGAAACGGCCGCCAACGCCATACTGGTGTGGGTGGACGGCACATCAACCTGCTACCAGCTCGAAAGTATGCCACAGGTGACATACGATGACGGCGCTGCGGTACTTACGCTTCAGGGTAAGTCAACCCCTGAGCTTACGCTTCCGCTTGAAGGCGGGGCGAAATTGGAGATAACCTACGGCGTGTATAAGGAAACAACGGCAATAGAGGAAATTGAGGCCGCCGATGCACAGGATGCCAAGAACGACGGCACGGTTCGCCGCGTGGGTAAGTATATCTCTGGCGGTAAGCTCATTATCGTTCGCGATGGGCATCAGTATGATGTTAGCGGAAAGTTAATCAAGTAAGTATCACATCTATTTAGAAGAAAAGAATGAAAAAGATATTATTTTCAATAGCAGCACTCTTGGCGAGTGCAAGCATCAGCGCACAGACAGTACAGCTCTTCAAGGGCGAGACATTGGTAAAGGAATACACACAGGACGAGGTTGACCGCGTAGTGTTCAAGGAGGCTCAGGAGATCGTCAATCCTATCGACGAGTCAAAGTATCACTATGACCTCTACCTCACCGTAGGCAAGCATGGCGGTATGAGCTCTAAGAACACCACACTGGTGCGCAGTATCGATGCTCTCGATGCAAGTAAGGGCGTTATCACCATCACAGGCATAGGCACGGAGCTTGGCGAATATACTATGGAGTCAATATCCAAGGACGGATACTACTATCAGATTCCATCAAGCGCCGACCGCTTCACCAAGTATCAGATCAAGGACAATGCCGTTCAGGTGGTTCAGGAGCAGCCTTTCGTTGAGAACACCTTCAAGCCACGTAACTACGCTCACGCTTGGCTCAACGACAACACGCTCATCCTTATGTCTTCTGACGGCGACAACAAGAAGGTGATCTGGACAAAGCTCAACACCGACGATATGACAATCCTTGCCGAAGGCTCTCTCGACCTCCCTATCGACGAGGGTTTCAGCACTATCACCACATCAGGACTCCTTGCGTATCGCGCTGCCGATAATAAGCTTTTCTACACCTACCACAGCAAGACCGTATCAGGCAAGAAGTCAACAAGTGCGAAGAAGTTCCACCTCGTGGCTATCAATGCTGCTGACATGACCGTAGAGGCTAATAACCTCAGTTTTGAGGATGCTGAGGAGGCAGGTAGCGCATACGGCGAGCTGATGCAGAACTTCACCATGTTCGATAAGGCAGGCAACCTCTATTTCGCTGCCTTCCAGACCGTTGGTGAGGTTGAGCAGGGCCGTCTCTATCGCATCAAGCCAGGTGAGCTGAACTTCGACCCAACATACAACGGCTTCACCAACACCGACGGCAAGCTACTCACCGTGCAGTATATCGGCAACGGCAAGGCATTCGTTTACAGCCGCACCGACTCTGAGGGAACAGCAATCGACAGCTACTCTCATTACTATTCAGTAATCGACCTGAAGAACTGCACCACCACACGCCTCACCTACGACGGCAAGCAGCTTCCTTACAGCGGCGGTCGCTTCTCTCAGCGCTCGGTAGTGGTTAATGGTAAGGTGTATTTCGGCATCAATGCTCAGGATGTTACAAACTCTCAGATGTACATCTACGATGCCCTCACAGGCGAGGTTACGAAGGGTGCCGAGGTTGATGGCTCGCACTTCTTCGATATGATTCGCGTAGTAAAAAATTAGATTTTTCTCAATAGATTTAATAGATTTTATATATATTTCATTTAAAGATTATGTGTAGGGGGGCTTTCTCAGTGATGAGCGGGCCCTCCGTTTTTTTTCAGCTTATTTCCGCTATGAATAAAGCTTTATCCTCATATCGTCCGCATGATCCGGGGCATGACTACTATGCTCCGGGTGTGTATCTCATCACCATCGTGGTGAGGAATAGGGAGTGCAACCATGAGCTTCTCGGCAGTCTGAATAATAACCTCAAAGCCCCCGCGGTGCTGCTCACGGAGATAGGTCGCGCGGTGATGGAGGAATGGGAGAAACACCAGCCATACAGATGGCGAGGGGCAATGATCTTACCCTCGTAAGCCAAGTGTGTATGCCCGATCATTGGCACGGCGTGGTGCAGGTTAATAAGCCCATGAATAAGAGCCTCGGGCATATCATTCAGTATGTGAAGTCATCGTGCACGGCTCGCTGGCGCAAGATCACAGGCACGGTGCTTGACTCGAGCTCGAGTCAAGCGATAAGGGGCATGTCAGAGCAGCAGAGGCAGCTCTATTACTCTGCGCTCCCCCTTGAGCAGCAACCTCTCTGGGACGATAACTACGACGACACCATCTGCCTTACCGATGCCTTGGGTAACATCGACACGCGCCACTTCTCAGCCATGATTCGCTATGTGAAGGATAACCCGCGCCGCGCCATCATCCGTAGGGCAAAGCCAGAGTTCATGCGCCGATGCCTCCATGTGCGCATTAACAACAGAGACTACGCCGCCTTCGGTAACCTCTTCCTCCTTCGCTGGGCAAGGAAAGTGCAGGTGTTCTGCCATAGAAAAGCACCCGACCACCGCACACCCTACGAACGCACGGATGCCTATCGCCGCGAGTGCATGGAATGGAAGCGCATGGTGATGCAAGGCGCAACGGCTATCGTAACACCCGGCATAAGCATGGGCGAGCGCATCATAAAGGATAGGTGCATAGAGCGTGGCTATCCGCTCATCCACTTGCAGAAAGAGGCGATAGGCCGCTACTGGAAACCAGAGCTGAAACGCTTCGAGGCGTGCGCCAAGGGGGCGCTATTGATACTCGCCCCGTGGAAGCCCGAGACGATAGGCAAGGTGAACGGCGTGCCAGCCGATACCGACTACTCCATCTTCCATAACCTAAACCATCTGGCAGAGGAAATCTGCACCTTCGATGGCGAGGCAAGGGTGATAGGGTGAGAGGGGGGGTACGCGCAAAAAATAAATTTCAAAAAAATGATTTTCGTAAAAGGTTGGAAATAAAGATGATATAAGGAAAACGGAGGGGGTACGCGTACCCCCCCGTCCCCATTTATTTCAAGGAAAGATTGTACCTTTGCACTCAGAAATCAGAAATGGTTTCTGGGTGCTTTTTCGTTTATGGGCCCAAGGCGAAGGCACGCTTAGAGTTAATAATAAATAATGAACAATTAATAATTTATAATGAATATGGAGATTCAGATTTTCAAGAATCCGCAGTTCGCGGAGATCAGAGTGATGGTTAAGGATGGTAAGCCTTGGTTCGTTGGTAAGGATGTGGCTGAGGTGCTTGGGTACACAGATACATGTAAAGCAATCAGAATGCATGTCGATGATGATGACAAAGGGGGAGACATTTTGTCCACCCCTGGAGGAAGACAACAAATCACCATCATCAACGAGAGTGGTCTCTACTCTCTCATCCTTTCAAGCAAGCTTCCACAGGCGAGGGAGTTCAAGCGTTGGGTGACGAGCGAGGTGTTGCCTCAGATCAGGCAGACGGGTGGTTACATCCCTGTGAGCAAGGAGGATGATGAGAAGACGATCCTCTGCAAGGCTATCAACATTATGAACAGCACGATTGAGCAGTTGAGACCGAAGGCGGAGTATGCGGAGAAGGTGCTGTTGTCGCCTTCATGCTACACCATGACGCAGGTAGCGAAGGGTTTGTCGATGACGGTGCAGGAGCTTATACATAGGCTGCATGATCTGAGGGTGATCTACCGCAGTCCGAGCGGTCCGCTGATGCTCTATGCTCCTTATCTCAAGAACGGGCTTGAGGCTTACAGAACGAAGCACGGAGAGGACATCTTCGGCAATGTGACGTGGAGTAGCTCGTATCTCGTGTGGACGGAGAAGGGTAGGGAGTTTGTGCGCAAATTAATAACGACCTAACCCGTCCTTCCCAAAGGGAAGGCTCCACCCCCCTCCCCCCTCCAGGGGGAGTAGATACGCTCTTCCGTGGTGGGGGTAGGGCTGCGAGCACTCGCATAGTGCGAAAAATAGTAAATAGTACATAGTCAAATAGTAAATAACAGTGGCAGTAAATAGAATTAGATACAGGGATGGCAAGAAGATCTGCATCCCAGTCAAGAATAGAACGGAGTATATGGCTCTGAGAGACACGGCTTTCAATAAGCAATGCGCGGAGAAGGCGCGTAGGGGTGAGACATTCATCACGAAGAGCGGAGAACAGAAGAGCTATAAGACGCTTCTTGAGCAGTTCAACTACTCATGCTATCCCAACGAGGACGGAACGCTGAAAGGCACTACGAAGCCAGCGGATAGCGTGGGCATGGATATTGACTTCGACGAAGCCGATAGGAAGAATATTCCCGAGGTGATTGAGCGCATTCAGTCGAAGAAGGACGAACTCGGACTTCTGATGCTTGAACGGAGCGCGACCAAGGGCTTGCATGTTGTTTTCAGAAGGCGGCCTGAGCTTGATCAGGAGGGAAACCTAAGATGGGCAAGCGAGGTGCTGGGAGTGCCTTTTGACGAAGCAGCAAAGGACATTACCAGAGTATTCTTCACACCTACTTCTGCCGACATTCTCTATATAGATGAGAAGC
Organism: uncultured Bacteroidales bacterium; assembly: GCA_902778265.1. GTDB lineage: Bacteria > Bacteroidota > Bacteroidia > Bacteroidales > Bacteroidaceae > Prevotella. The sequence goes on from CACYXI010000020.1 coordinate 35,274, forward strand.
TGTTTGAGAGAAGACCAGCCCCTATCTACACCCTCGAAAGAAAAGCACAAACGGAAGCCCCGCAGCGAGAGGATGTATCAAAAGAGCGCACGCTCGTAAGCCAGGCGGACAAGGGGATGATGGCAGCCTTCGACCTCTGTGTTCGTCACGCGGGCCTCGACCCTGCGCACATGGATGTGTGGGGAGAGCACAACTGGCACACCAACCTCATGGCGGTGCTGAGTGCCGGACTGACGAAGCTGATGCCGCGCGAGCAACTCATGGCGGTGGTGGCTGAGAAACTGCCGAACTACTCGCAGACGGAGGATTGCACCAAGCTCATCGATTATTTCTACGACAACTATCAGGCGGGTAAGGGCTTTATGTCGGCGGCTCTCCGAGAGATCAACGCCAAGGCACAGGAGATGGCAAGCGGTAAGGAGCAACAGGACGAGGAGGAACTTGACACGGAGGGGTATAACCCGCCTGAGCCTCCGAAGCGCTTGACACGGCTGCATAAGTTGCTTATCGGGAACTTTGACGAGCGTTACAAGGCGATGATTCTGCTGGCAAGCATACCAGAGTTGGCGGCTCATGCAAGTCACTATATGGGTGAGTACATCAATGGCAATGTGGTTGGTGCTCAGGACTTTGTGGCGGTGATTGGCTCGTCAGGCTCGGGTAAGGGTAACGCTACGGCGCTGCATAACCTGATGGTGGAGAACACGCTCAGGGCGAGTGATTTCAAGGAGTTTGAGAAGGTGAAGGCGAACCTTGAGGAGCGTGAGAAGAAGGCGAATGCGAAGGAGCGACCGCCGAAGTATCACCCTAAACTGAGGCTCTTCGAGACCACATCTTCATCATCCATTCTTGAGCTTCAGACCAACCTCGGCAACAATGGGATGCTGTTGGGGCATTTCTCTGAGGCAGACGGCTTCGGCGTGGGCGGTGGCTCGTCGCAGAAGATGCTGAGCCTGCTGTTCAGAAAAGGCTGGAGCGGTGAGGTTCATACGCAGTTCTATCTATCAGATGCGTCCTGTAACTCGATGGTGAGGATGCGTTTGGCGGTGCTCGTATGCGGTACGGTGAACTCCATCGTGGGCGGCATTCTGAGCGGAAAGAACACAGAGAACGGTATGATGCAGAGGTTCATTCCTGTGGTGATGCCGAGGAAGAAGCGCACGTTCCGTCCGCCTGTTGGCAACCGACTGTCGGATGCGGAGAAGGAGGAACTTCAGCAGATGCTCGTGAGGCTCTACACGCAGGATCTGGCTCTTGCCGAGAATACCATCACGCTCGAACTTCCGCAGACGAGGAAGGTGATTGAGAAGTGGTATGACGATCTTGAGGAGCGCTATAACAATGGCGAACTGACGGAGGCAGAGGCTGATTTGTCGGCTCGTGTCGGGGAGCACATGATGCGTGCTGCTATTCCGCTCGTGGCTCTTGAGGGCAAGGAATCGAAGGAGCTTCTGGAGTTCGTCAGGTGGGTTGGCGACATCGCTTTCTATAACCTCTGCTGGATTTTCGGACATTGCGTTCAGAAGAATATTGAGGAGGCGAGGGAGATGATGGGCAATCATCAGGATTTGAGGAAGACGGCAGAACCGATACTGATGAAGCTCCCTACGGTGTTCACGTTTCAGCAGATGTGTGACGCGAGACGGGAGGCTGGGCAGAGCGAGAATTGCAGGATGCTGCTTTCGCGCTACGTGATGGATGGCAAGCTGAAGAGGCTGGAGAGGGGAGTTTACCAGAAAATTAATAAATGAAAAGTGAAAAATGAAAAATACAAGTTACTCTTTTTCTGGTAATGACCATACGCGAAAAATACTAATCTGTATTTTTCATTTTTCATTGTTCTTTTTTCATTTAAAAAAGAATGTAACATATATCTGTTACGTAAATTAGTGACACTATGATACTGACATTAAAACGAATACACAAGGGGAGCACCTTTACGCTGGGTGCTCTCCAAATTCAGACGGAGAGCAATGAGGCTTTTCGTGCGAACAGATTCTTTTGTGATACCCTTGAGCCGCACGCTATTGACTGGAACAAGGAGGAGAAGGTGGCAGGGAAGACTGCCATTCCTGCGGGGCGATACAGGGTGACGATACGTTACAGCGCTACGTTTAAGCGGAAGATGCCGTTCCTGGAGAACGTTCCGCATTTCTCGGGCATAATGCTGCATACGGGCAACACGGCGGAGAAGCATAGTCGTGGGTGCATATTGGTGGGCAAGGCTGTGAGGCATACCGAGGTGGGCAATGATGGCAAGGCTACGGTGGTAGGTGAGCTTACGGATTCGCGAGTCACGTTCAAGCGGCTGTATGCGCTTATTGACGAGGCGGTGAAGGATGGGGAGAAGGTGCTGATGGTGGTGAAGTGAAGAAAAAGCAGTGTAGCCGAGTTCGGCTACACTGCTTACTGCGAAAAAATGAAAAATGGTGGGATTAGAGGCGCGATTTCTCTTCGTTTCCTGCGCCAGAACCCTTATACTTGCTGTTTGTGGCGTTGAAGTTATAGGTGAGGTTGAAGCCTACGGATTGGGTGTAGGAATATCTCTTGTTGTTGGTGGTGCCGATGCCGTAGTAGGTGATCATGTTGCTGCGTGCAGAGCGGAAGATGTCGTTGGCAAACAGGGTGGCGATGAGATCGCCCTTGAGGAACGTCTTCTGCAAGCGGGCGTTGACAGAACAGGTGGTGCCGCGATACGACATTCCCCAGTGGTTGCTACCCGTGTAGTCGATGTCGAGCAATGCCTTGGCGGTGGTGCCGAGGGTGAACCAGTTTTGTAGGCGTGCAGAGAACTCTGGTTTGTTCAGCTTCTTTGGCGCACCATACTTCTCTGCATCGAACATCTGCTGATAGTAGTGCAGGGTGATGATAGGTTGCCAGATGCCGATCTTAGGCGATGCCGTGAGGGTGGCATATACACGGTCTTGGTGATCGAAGTTCTCTGGAGTGATGATCATGATCTCTTTCTCCTCGTCGTATATCTTGCCTGTGTGGGTAAAGAAATCATACTCACGGGTGAAGCCAGTTGTGAAGTTCAGCCACGCATAGGTGAGGATGAAGTCGAGATTCTGACGGGTGGAAGGATGCAACAGAGGGTTGCCGCCTTCGTAGAACATACGACTATCATACACGACAAAGGAACCCAGGAAACTGTAAGGCGGACGTGTGATGCGCTTGGTGTAGCTTAGCTGAGCACCCCACTTGTCCTTCTGCCATGTGGCAGAGAGGGAAGGGAACAGGTCGTTGTAGGTGCGGCTTGGCTCAGTCTGCTTGACTCCGAATGAGCTGTAATTGGCAGAAACGTGCTCATAGCGCAGACCTGCATTCATTTGCCATTGTCCCAGTCGTAACTGATATTCGGCAAAGCCCGCTATGTTCTTTTC
>CACYXI010000021.1 GCA_902778265.1 uncultured Bacteroidales bacterium
GGTTAAGCGTATCGCTTACTCTAATGGTCCACGTGCAGCAGTAAACTGCTACGGTGCTGACGACGTTCGTGAGGGTGTAGCTATCATGTGGAAGGAAGACGTTGACGTATCAATTACTGGTAACTCAACAAACCCAACACGTTTCCAGCACCCAACAGCTGGTACATACAAGAAGGAGCGCATTCGTGCTGGTAAGCCATACTTCTCAGTAGCTTCAGGTGGTGGTACAGGTCGTACACTTCACCCAGATAACATGGCTGCTGGTCCTGCTTCTTATGGTATGACAGATACACTCGGCCGTATGCACTCTGATGCTCAGTTCGCTGGTTCTTCTTCAGTTCCTGCACACGTAGAGATGATGGGCTTCCTCGGTATTGGTAACAACCCAATGGTAGGTTGCTCAGTAGCTTGCGCAGTAAACGTTGACCTCGCTCTGAACAAGAAGTAATTACACAATAGGTTGATTCTTTTATAAGTCTCCCATAATCCAGAAAGATTGTGGGAGATTTTCTGTTCTTGATAGTGAGGTATTGGTGTCATTAATATAATAACATGATGAAAAAATGATACTGTAATAAAGGAAAAGTTATAACATCATTATCTCTTCTCCCACATTTCTATTCTCTGTATTAGCAATAAGCATTTAACTTTCCACGCATCAAGACATGTATTTGAGGCTGTTTTAGTCAGATTTGGGCGGATTTAGTCAGATTTAACTGATAAAAAGCATCTTCTTTATTAAAATTTGTGTAATTTTGTAGCGCGAAAAGAAAAAAAATGAAATTCAAGTATTAAGAAACTATGAAAACAGTTGATATCAAAGACTATGCAACCTACGTTGGCATTACAATGCTAATGAAGGGACTTACTGTTAGTCCACTTAAATTGCAGAAGATCCTGTATTATGAGCAGGCTTGGCATATGGTAGGCTTTGGTAGAGAGAATACGCTGTTTGCTAATGCGCCAGAGGCATGGGTAAACGGTCCTGTATATCCAGAAATCTACCATATTTATAAAGACATGGTTCCTGGCATGTGCGATCATCTGAAATATGATAATTTCAATACAGATGAAGAAAATGCAAGTAAAAAGAGCATGGAATTGGTAGAGAAAATGCAACTTGATAAGGATGAAATCAACTTAACCGAACAGGTTATTATGCTTTATGGCTCAAAGACACAGAACCAATTGATTTTGTTGACTCATAGCGAAAAACCTTGGAGTGAGAAACGAGAAGGTTTAATGCCATACGAGTATTCAAACAATCCAATTTCTTTGGATTGTATGCATGATTACTACAAGACACGTTATGATCGTAATAGAACAAAGAAAGGGGCATGATAAATTTATCGCAATTAGATACAGAATATGTACAACCAGCGAGCCTTGGTGAACGCTTAACAGATGAGGATCTTGTAGATTCTCAAGATCAGTGTATATCTGTTCAATATAATGCGATAGACCTTGGTGATACAAAGTATGGTTTTAATCAAGGTTTTGAAGGCAATGAGGCTAATTCGTATTTTGAGCGTATGAAAGAGTTCTATGAGAATACATTAAATAAAATCAGGGATAACGCAAGCTACAAATTACATTTCAACAGGTCTGATATTCGTGGAAATCTTAAGGAATTGTTTGATTCAATAAATCCCAATATTGCAAAAGTCAACCCTTTGATTTTTCACTTTGCTCTTGATCCTGACAATAAGAACTTTGCAGATAGAAAAAAGAATATCCGTAATCCTCGCGTATATTTTTATGGTAGGTAGAAACGGTATGATACATGTTCTTTTCTTTGATCCTTATCATGAGATAAATCCAATAAAGAAAGATATAAAATAAAGCAGCCTCTTGAGCTGCTTTATTTTTCCTGTCGGTTTAAGGGCTTTAATAATCAAGTATGAAATAAAGAAATAAAACATCGAAAAAATCAAATAAAACGTAAAAAAAGAATAATTTTGCAATCTCTAAGTTTGCAAAACGAATATTTTTACAATGTTTCATTACGAAATATACAAGAAAAACGATCGTAAAGCCGTCTTTATGTTTGATGATAGGATAGGAGTTCGTCTTGTTAGCTGAAAGTTTATGGATAGTCGGATAGTCATTTTCCGAGATATATGTAGGTTCGCTTCTCCTTCGCTTCTCCTTCGCTTGTAATCCGCTTCAAATCCGTACCAAAGTCGGTGCAAATCCCATTCGGCTATACGAGCATTAGCGGTGTGATAGCGGAAGTGCAAAGCAAGTAATAGGGCGAGGGAAATAAGTTCAATTTGCAATGTCTGTATTACAAGTGCGATTTTTTTTTAGAATTAAACGCTAAACACGTACACACCCAGGAAAATCGCCCGTAAATATACTGATTACCAATAATTTAAAAGCGTGTACGTGTTTGTCTAACATGTACACAACACGTACACGGGTCGTCACGCTTCATAAATTTACGTAATGAGCAGAAAGATACACAAAAATATACTTTTGTGCAAAAAATGTGTACATGATGTGTACGTGTTGTGTATGTGTTTTATAAACACGTACACGCTTTGAACTGTTTAATACACAGATTATTGCAACGCTAATATGGCTCTGTGTACGTGTTTGGCGTTTAATTCTAAAAAAAAGTTACAACCTGGAAAAAAGCTTGTGTACAACGTGGATAGAAAAGTAAATGTTCCTTACTTGTTAGAAAGTAAATTATCAGAAAATTAAAACCAGTAAATTATTTTTCTAAGTAAGTAGTCAAATTTAATTCTTGATTTTCAGGACGCAGAAAAACAAGAATTAATGCGATATTAATGTGATATTTGTGGAAATTAATGTCCTCACGAAGTGAAAATATATAATATCGCATTAATAACACATTAATTCCGCATTAATTTTTTTATCGTACAGGTCGAAATAATTCTGTATATTTATTATCCCAATGCTTTGTTGTTGAAACGCAAATGATGGGGGAGGTTACTTTTTCTTGTGCTATTATTTGGTGGTTTGTATGGAAATATGTATCTTTGTGGCATGATTTTTATTAACATTAAAACCTGAAAAGAAAATGGAAGAAATTGATTTCACCAAGACCGCTTCGGAGCTTATGAGTGATAAGGCTCTGGAGACTATGATGCAGTATTGCGTTACTTTCGGTAAGAACATCCTTGCCGCCCTGGTTATCTACTTTGTTGGTAGGTTCATCATCTCAAAACTGACACGACTGTTGCGTGCCATTATGCAGAAGAAACAGATTGAGCCATCGCTCTATTCGTTCCTCGACAGTCTGGTGACTTTCTGCCTGCATTTCGTACTTATCATCGCTATCGTTGGTGTTCTGGGCATAGAGACAAGCTCGTTTGTCGCTTTGTTTGCTTCTGTTGGTGTTGCTATTGGTATGGCGCTGAGCGGTACGTTGCAGAACTTTGCCGGCGGTGTTATGATACTATTGTTCCGTCCGTTCCGTGTGGGCGATTTCATTGAGGCACAAGGTTATAGTGGTACGGTAAAGCAGATACAGATTTTCAGTACCATCCTCACTACGGTCGATAATCAGACTATCATCATCCCTAATGGAGGGTTGTCAACAGGCAGTATGAAGAACTATTCAAAACAGCCTTACCGTCGTGTGGATATTGATGTTGAGGTGGCATACGGTTCAAAGCCAGAAGCCGTTCGTAAGGTTTTGCTTGATATTTGTGCGAAGGATGCCAGAATCATGACACAGGATCCAATGAAACCATATATTCCAATGACTTCCATGGGTTCAAGTGCTATTGTTTTTCAGGTGCGTGTATGGACGGAATCTGCCAATTATTGGGCTGTAAAGTTTGATACCACCGAGATTATTTACAAGAGACTTGCTGAGGAGGGTATAGAGATTCCATTCCAGCAGATAGATGTGCACATGCGCTAATCTAAGTTAAAAGTGAAGAGTGAAAAGTGAAGAATTTAAGTTTGTATTGCAGTATAAGATTGACAATCGTCTTTTAGCAATAAAATGTAACTTAAATTCTTCACTTTTCACTCTTCACTTTTCACTTCTATTACTTGATCGGCAACTTGTATCCTACCGTGAACTGGAATACGAAGTTCGTGGAACGCTTGTTGTTGAACTTCATGGCATCTGTAATTCCGATGTTGTAACGGAGGTCGAAGACGAGGTTGTTCTTTGTCTCGTATGAAATGCCGACTGGGAGTGATACCGTTACAGGGCGAAGTAGGATTCCATTACCATATTCATCAATTGCTGCATCGTCAAGGTCGCATTCCTTACCGTTAATTGTTCCCTTGGCATTGAGATTGATGCCAGGCTGAAGACCAACCTTGAGAGTTATGCCGTAATCCCAGTAATAGTTAGCAATTATAGGGATATTAAGATAATCGAGCTTTATCGTTCCCTCAGACCATTCGCTGTGAGCCTTGGTTCCCTGCTGAGAATATAAGGCTGCGATTGAAACAGAGAAATCTGGGATAATCTGGTAGCCGAGTTCAGCACCTGCGGCAAGTCCAATGCGGTAGTCGCTTTTCTCGAAAGTTGACATGTTGGCTGCATTTATACCAATCTTAGGAGTCAGGGTCAGAGTGCCCACTTCGTTCTGGGCAAATCCTGAAATACTTGTAAGCACGAGGGCTACAATAGCAAAAAACTTTTTCATCTTTTAGGGTTTTGTGTGAATTTTGGTGCAAAAGTACACATTCTTTCTCATTCTGCCAAATGTTTTACCTTTTTTATGCACAATAGTTTGTGAAGTTGAGATTTTTTTGTTAACTTTGCACACGAAAAATATAAAACGTGCGCCAGCCCTTGGGCTGACTCGCACTATTTTTCGTGAGCGAGGATGCTTCGCACGTTGCACACGAAAAATATAAAACGTGCGCCAGCCTTGGGGCAGACCCGCACTATTTTTCGTGCGCGAGGATTGCTTTGCGCGTTGTATATGGTAAGCGGTATATTGTTGGAAACAAGTTATAAGACTGATCAATGAAGAAATTTATTATGTTGGCGAGCATGATGCTTGCTTGTATATCTGGGTTTGCCCAGATGCAACCGGGAGTGTTCTCTATCACTCCAGAGATTGGGGCTAACATTGCAACTATGTCTAATTCGGGAAAGGCTAACAGTCGTATTGCCTTTGCTGCTGGTGTCGATTTCGAGTACCAGATTAACCGTCAGTTCTCTTTCGGTCTCGGTGCAACCTATTCACAGCAGGGTGTTTCCGACGATCCTTGGACTTTGAAGACAGATTATCTCAATCTGCCTGTAACGATTAACTACTACCCAGTTGCAGGTCTCGGCATCTTTGTAGGTGTTGAGCCTGGAATACTGATGCGCAAGAAGGCAGAGTTCTCATATGGTATCAAGTCTGGTGTAGTTAATCTGAATAACACCTATGACATCACCGAAATGTTGAGAGAAGAATATCCAGAAAAGTTTACTTATGATGGAATTTGTAGTCATAAGCATCTTTGTGCAAAGAGTGGGGTGCTTGCTCTGCCTATCGGTGTAAACTATGAATTCGACCATTGTGTATTCGGTATCAAGTACAGCATCGGTCTTGGCAATGCTATTGCAGGAACTGGTGTTAGCTGTACGCATAATGTCTTCCAGATCTCACTCGGATATAAGTTCAATGTCTTTGGTGATGTCAGGAAGGTGGTAGAGGTTGATAAGAAAGACGAAAATAAATAAGTTCAATCAGTACGGTTGAAATATTAATGTTTCAATTAACGTCTTAATTAGCGTGTTACAGGAAAAAGCCTTACGGCGAAACATTAATTATGACGTTAATCTAAACATTAATTCGGACATTAATATTTTCATGAAAAGGAATTAATGCGATATTAATGTGGAATTTATGATAATTAATGTTTCACTCACAGAGTGAAAACATATAATATCACATTAATAATACATTAATTTCGCATTAACTCATAATCGTACAGGTCGAAACGTAAAGGCGCTGAGAAGCAAAGAATAATAAACTTTGCGACTCAGCGTCTTTACGTTTAGGAATAAATACAATCTATTCGTCATTAAGCCATTTTATTGCTTCACCTTTTACGAGCCACGATGCTCCGAAGAGGTGGAGCAATATTATTTCTATAATCATCGTCCACCAGCCTGGTGTCGGAATTATTACCAGAAGAACGAAGCACAGCTCCACGGCTATCATTCCCCATCCACAGAACTTATAGATCTTGTTGCGTATCTTCTTGCGGTCTGTCATTTCTCCACCTGTCTTTGTGAAGAGGAAAGCACTATTGTATGCCAATAGCAGGAAGAATAGGGCAGCGCAAGCTGTATGGAGTATGTTGGAGGTCTGAATTGGTATCTGGAAGAAACCGACGTGCGTGCCTGCCTCTATCCAACTTACCTTGCAAGGGAACAGTACTATTCCGAGTCCGAAGATACCGCTAAGCGAGGTTATGATGTTGTCGAGCTTGTCGTAGCCTACGTAGGTGATGAGTACCAGACTTGCAGGAATAAGAACCCCGACAAGGGCTGGCGACTGGTAATAGGTGGCTGAGATACTCCACCACCATTCATTGCTTGGGTGAGAGGCAATGCCAGCAGAGAGCAATGCAAGCCAGGGAAGTACAACACCGAGGATTCCGCATAGGTTTCTTATGCGGAGATACATTTTCTTTTCTTTTGTTATTTCCATCTTTATTTTTAGGTTTTAGTGTATAAATACGTGAGGCATTCTTATTTTAAACGCAAAGGCACAGAGTTTTATTGTCTCTGAGCCTTTGCAATATGATGATTATCGATACATCTTTATTTCTTTTCCACGAAGAAATTCTTGTAGATTTCGTAGTAGTTGTTAACCCATGCCTTCTCTACAATATATTTCATCTTCGAATAAACGTCGGGATGCTCCTTGATGAGGTCCACGAGGTCAGCATTATAGCGTGTGCCTGCTCCTTTCTCAAATTCCTTGATGAGTGAGTCGTATAGCTTTGCCTTACTGTAGTTGCGCCCAAGGCGGTCGGTTGCTGCCTCCAGACAGTCGCTTAGCGTTACTATGTCGATGAGGAAATACACGGGACTCTTCGTGTTGTCAAAGCTCCTTGGATAGCCTCTCGTGCCATCGTGCCATCTGTGATGGCCAAGCGTAATGTCGTGGTATCTTGCCAGCGTAGAGTCAATCTCAAGATATTTAAGACCAAGTTCAGGATGCTGACGTATGATGCGGAAACCATGCTCCGTAAGTCGGGCGAAATCGTTGTTTATAAGTCCGATCATGGAGTTCTTGCCCAGATCGTGATAGTTTGCAGCATGAACGATGTAATTGTCAAGGGCGGCTGCCCTCGCTATGGCATCCTTCTCCGACTTTATGTCGAGCGTTCCGATAAGCAGTTCAGGATGATGCGTTATTACACCTTTCAGAATCACACGAGCAATCTCGCCAACAAGACGTGAGTGAGCGAATGTCGTTACCGATGTGGTGACTGATAGCTGATACAGGTTTCGTATTCGCTCGCCCGTAGTGAGATATTTCATCACTCTGTTATAGGTGGTGAACTTCTCAAGAGGTCTAACCGCAGAGTATGACATCTGCGAATTGTTCATAATGATGATCGTAATGACCTTCTTGGCGCATTCAAGATACTTGCACATAAGCTCGTGCTTTTGCTCGAAGGGTAGGGTAGAGGTATCTACCATATATATAAGGTCATAGAGATACTGCACCAAATCCCCAGGATAGAGTATGCGCTGGGCAATCATCTGGTCTATCCTTGACTGATATGTATGGTCGAAGAGCGAGTCGGCAAGCAACGTGTAGTGATTGGCATTCTCTGGCTCCATACCCATCTTTATAATAAGGTACGTAAAGATCTGCCTTGAAAGGTTCTTTACAGGTCTGCCCTCATATTTCACAATATACTCGCGGTATATTGAGTCCGCTTTCTCGTTCGTGCCAACAGGATGGAAGTATAGGTAATAGTTGTGTACTATGTTATCCTTTCGAATGTTAGCCCACGCCATATTGGTACGTATTATCGGGTCGTGCTTGTATTCAGCCGGAATAGAATCATTGAACCTTATGGCACGGTCATAGTTCTCATAGAATTCATCGATACTGATGACACCTTCCTGTACGAGTTGGTTGCGAAGCAATGCTATGTAGGATATTGCCTTGAGCTTATAGTAGTCAATCGTAGGATTGTCACATTTCCATGCTATTATCTTCTTGTGATATTTAGTATGGATTCTGAGTCCCGCAGTATCAGAAGACACCGCATAGTGATAGTTAAGCTCTGCTATGGCATTATATATATAGTACATATCCGTGCCGCCACGTCTTTCGTAGTCGGGCAGCATCTTGTTGATGAAAGGCTCAAGAATGAACGGATCCAGAATCTGCTTGCTTACTATGTCGTGCAGCGTTCTGCTGATAGGGTAGTATATGGCAGTATCTATAAGAGAGCTGTCCTGACTTACATAGTCTTCCATGTGCCTTATGATCATGTTGTTCTCCTTGAACATGACGCGAAGCTGGTCAGAACGGCGGAGGAAGAGCTTTACCCACGACTTCCTGTCGGTCTGCATGAAGATACTGTCGTTTATAAGATTATACTGAAAGGCATTATCGTAAAGAGTACGGAAATACGCATCAAAGTCAGGTTTCGGAACAGGCTGTGCGAAAGTCTGTACCGTAAGGCTGAATGTCATCAGCAAAAATAGTGCGTATGATCTCAAAAAATGTCTCAAATTCTCAAATAATTGTTAATAAATGTGTGGTGAGCTTCAGTTTCTATTTGGTCTTATGGCTATTTGTCGATACCGTTAACCAGAAAATCCTTAGCTTTTTTTACTTTGTGAAAGTGAAAATTGTAATATTATGCTGCAAAGTTACACATTTTTTCTGTGAAAGCAAAAAAAAATGTAAAAAAATGCAAAATAAATTTTGTGTTATGAAAAAAAATATGTACTTTTGTCACAGAAACCCAAACAATAAACCATTAAAACTCATATACTATGAACGTAGGAGATAGAATTCCCGATGTTCTTGGCATTGACCAAAACGGGAACAAAATCAGATCAGGCGATTTCGCGGGAAGGAAGCTGATACTATACAGTTATCCTAAAGCGAATACGAGTGGATGCACGGCAGAAGCCTGCTCGTTGCAAAGTCACAAACAGGAACTTGAAGCCGCTGGATATAATATCATCGGTGTAAGCAAGGACCGGGTTGAGCTTCAGAAGAAGTTTGCCGACACGCAGGGACTTGACTTTCCACTAATAGCGGATACAGACACAACACTTCTTCAGCAGTTAGGTTGCTGGGGCGAGAAGGTTGCTTGCGGCAGAAGGACAGTAGGAATCCTGAGAACCACCTACCTTGTAAGCGAACAGGGAATAATAGAAAAGGTGTTCCAGCCTAAAGAGATCAAGACAAAGATCCATGCCGAGCAAATCCTTAAGTGGATTAATGATAAAGAATAGGCCGTTAAGGCAAAAGGTAGAAGCCCCCAAGACATTTGACTTTAGACTTTATCATTTCGACATTCGACTATTTCAATTGCAACATTTCCAGAATTACACATTTATTTCCAAACACCTTAATCTTATGAAGAATTTTATTACATTTATTTTCGTATCTTTATTTGTTACAAATATATGGGCTGCTAAATCTGCGGGAACCGCGATGTTAGTCTTTCAGCCAGACGGAATGTCAGTTACAATACAGCTTCTGGGCGATGAGGATTTCTCTTGGTACCAGACAGTAGATGGCGTGCTTCTCGTGCGCGAAGGTTCAGAATACTATGTTGCCAAGGTGGAGAACGGTAATCTTCTGAGTACTGGCATCCTTGCACATGATGATGACAATCGCACAGAGGCAGAGAATGCAGCTATTGCTGCTCAGGACAAGGATTCATTCTTTGTTCAGGCCGACAACTCCGTAAGTAGCAGAAGAAAAGCTGTGGCACGTCTCAGCAAGAAGAATTTCAGTCCTCACATGGGTGAGATTCATATCCCTATCATCCTCATGAACTACCCTGACAAGCAGTTCGTTCTTGGTGGTGGTGACAAGGCAAAGCTCTACGAGGTATTTGAGGAGTATTTCAACGGAACAAAAAGAACTCCTTACACCTCTGAGACAAGATTCCAGGGCTACAGCTCCGTTAGTCAGTATTTCATTGACGCAAGCAACGGTAAGTTCACTCCTGTATTCGACCTCTACGGACCATACGAGACCGCAAACGAGCACGACTACTATGGCAAGGCTAACGGCCGTACCAGCTCTCTGCTTATGGAGGCTGTGGCAAAGGCTGATGATGATATCGACTTCGCAAAGTATGACAGCAACAACGACGGCAACGTGGATCTCGTCTATGTACTCTATGCCGGAACAGGTGCCAACCTTAGCGGTAACAGATACGACGTATGGCCTGCTTGCTGGTACAACAGAACCATAACCACCAACGAGGATAAGATCGTCAACGTTATCGGTGTTGCCAACGAGCTTGCTACTAACAGCTATCTCGGCGAGCCAATACGTGCCGGTATCGGAGTATTCTGCCACGAGATGAGTCACGGTCTCGGACTTCCTGACCTCTATTGGACTCTGAGCTACAAGCCAAGAGACATCTATGGCAACGTGGATTTCGACAACTGCGGACCAGAGGACTGGGATCTTATGGATGGCGGTGAGAACCTCTACAACGGAATGTGGCCATGCCAATATACAACTTGGGAGCGTGAGTATCTCGGTTGGGGCGATGCAGAGGAAATCTCTGAGGCACAGAATATTACACTCGCACCACGCAACAAGGGCGGCAAGTCTTACAGAATCACCAATCCTGCCGATCCTTACGAGTACTACACCATCGAGCACAGCGGCTACGACGAGTGGAACTACTACCTCAACAAGCAGTATGGCAGCGGTATGCTTGTGATGCACATCACAGCCTCACCTGACGGCTTCAGCATGACTCCTAACAACGTCTATGGACATCCAAACGTAACCCTCGTACCTGCTGACGGCAGACTATTGGCATACTATACATATAATGACAACCCTTCCATCACATTGGCTGACTACCGTAACAGTTTGAGAGGCGACATCTATCCAGGCTCAAATGAGGTAACATCTGTTGAGGCTTTCAACAACTATGAGGGCGAGGATATGGCAAAGACTTTCTCTATCACCAATATCGTAAAGAATGAGGATCTGACTGTTTCATTCAGATTCATGGGTGGAGTATTCAACCTTCAGGATGGTAAGGATCTCGTTGACTATCCAACTGATACTTTTGGCAAGATCAACTACACTCGCCAGATGTCATCTGCATGGGGTACCGTCGTAGTGCCATTCGATGTTGACTATGATGCAACCAACGTTGACTACACCCTATATTATCTCTCAGGTGCAGAAATGGACGAGCTATCATTCAAGGAGTATGAGACTGGTGTTATCCCAGCCGGCACACCAATGGTAGTGATGAAGAACAAGGGCGACCAGATCGTGTTGAGCGGCACTAATACAGCCATCAATCCTGTACTCAATGAAGTTGAGACATTCTCTAACTGGAAGATGATAGGCTCTTTCACCACTATTGAGGGTCTGAAGGATGTATATTTCATTTCAAAGAATAAGTTCTGGTGGGCTGAGAATGCTGTGAAGGTTTCACCTTACAGAGCATGGTTCGACACTACAGATACAAGTTTTGCACGAAGCAAGGCAATGAAGATTACGCTTGATGATGGTGTTACTACATCAGTCTATAATCTCGCTGCCGATTCTTCAACAGAGGAATCAGGTATTTACAATCTTCTTGGTCAGAGGTCAAATCCTCGCAAAGGTGATATTTACATCACCAATGGCAAGAAGTGTATTCGATAATAAGGCTATAAAGATTTGTATAAAAGGGTAATGTATTAGAGTTTTTAATGGTTTCAAAAACTGAGAGTGGAGGATTCTTTCCTTCACTCTCTTAATTTTACGTGAGTTATCTCCCTATGGTCAGTGTGTCTGCGACAAATCTCGATGAATTAGCTCTGAAGGAGCGATACCTAACAGGGTAGTACGTAAGTGCTACCTATGGTGATTGTGTGGTTAGTGAGCGCCGTAGGTGCAACACCTAATAAATATAATAGGTGTCGGTCCTTCAGACCTCACACCTTTAAAACAATCTATATGACAGCCCTATCGGACTGCCCTGTTAGGTTTCGCTCTTTCAGAGCTCCTTCAACCACGTTTTTTCAACAATATACGTGTGATGAAATTCCCCGAGATTTGTCGCAGACCCACTGACCGTAGGGAGGTAATTCGCGTTAATTATGTTGTATCTCTTCCTTCCGTATTTCTATTCTTTCCTATCATACAACCAATACACGACTTGCAGAAGTTAAATGAACTAAAATTATCGTGTGAAAGAGCCTAAGTATCAGGAATTATTTGTAACTTTGCCACGCAAATGAAAGTGGGGAGGTTAATATAACCACCTATAATTTATATATTTACATCAGGAAACGAAACAAAAACAATTATTATATATGAAGACAAAGAAACTGATATTCCTATTTGGCATACTATTTAGTATGTTGGCAACAAACGCATCGGCTCACGACTTTGCAGTAAAGAAAAATGGCGTGACAATTTATTACAATTATGTCTATGACAAAACAGAATTGGGCGTTACCCATAAAACAAATAGCTATAACAGTTATAGCGGATCTGTTGCCATACCAAAAGAAGTCACCTACAATGGGAAAACATTAAAGGTGACGTGCATAGACCAAGATGCTTTCAAGGATTGTAGCGGTCTCACCTCCGTTACCATTCCAAACAATGTGAAGGAAGTATGTTCCAGAGCTTTCGAGAATTGTTCAAAACTTGCCTCCATTACCTTACCTAACTCTTTGACAAGTATTGATACTTGGGCTTTCAGAAATTGCAAAAGTCTTAAAACCATCACCATTCCTAACAGCGTAACAAACATAGAGAATGCTGTTTTCGAAGATTGCAGTAGCCTGACATCAATCAAGATACCTAACAACGTGACGAGTATTGGATATAGTACTTTTGAGAATTGTACGAGTCTGGCTTCCGTAACAATCGGCAATAGTGTAAAGAGTATTGATCAAGGCGCTTTCGAGAATTGCAGTAGCCTGACATCCGTCAAGATTCCTAATAGTGTGACAAGTTTAGAAGGTCGTGTATTCGAAGGCTGTAGCAAACTTTCCTCAGTAACAATAGGCAATGGTGTTACGAGCATAGGACAGTCCGTTTTTCGTGATTGTAGTAAACTGACTACCGTCACGATTCCAAACAATGTGAAAAATTGGAAGCCGGGAGTTTTCTATGGGTGTAGTAGTCTCAAATCCGTAACGATTGGCAATGGTGTAACGAGCATCCCAGAATATGCTTTTTCTGGTTGTACCAGTCTGACATCGATAAAGATTCCCAATAACGTGAAAAGTATTGAAAATGGTGCTTTTAATGATTGCAGTAGTCTGACTACCATCACGATTCCAAATAGCGTGACAAGTATTGGCGCTTATGCATTTGCGAACTGTAAAAGTCTTAAATCCATTACGATACCAAATGGTGTAACAAGTATTGCAGCGAATGTTTTTAAAAACTGTAGCAGTATTACCACCATTGCTATACCAAGTAGCGCGAAAAGTATAGAGAACTATGCTTTCGCTGAATGTAGTAACCTCAAAACTGTTACGTTTTCCAAAAACATAACGAAAATAGGAGACTATGCTTTCTATTATTGTCAAAAACTAACTTCTGCCACTATCCCAAATAGCGTAACAAGTATTGGGAAATCTGCTTTTGGTAGCTGTAGCAGCCTCAAATCCGTTTCGATTTCAAACAATGTGAAAAGCATTGGCGAGTATGCCTTTTGTGGTTGTAGCAGTCTGACTTCAGTTAAGATTCCAAATGGTGTGCAGAAAATTGAAGAAGCTGTTTTCAAACATTGTAGTAAGTTGAGTTCCATTACGATTCCAAATAGTGTGACGAGTATTGGGCCTTGGGCTTTTGATGAATGTAGTATCAAATCTTTCACAATACCTGACAATGTGAAGAGTATTGGGGAAAATGCTTTCTCTGAATGTAAAGCCCTGACTTCCATTAAGATTCCCAATGGTATTACGAGTCTCGAGGATCATACTTTCTGGGGATGTACCAGCCTGGCATCTGTCACTATTCCAAACAGCGTGAAGAGCATTGGAAAAAGGGTTTTCTATAACTGCAAAGCCCTTACCTCTATCACGATACCCAAGAATGTGACGAGTATTGGTAATGAAGCTTTCGAATTTTGTGAAAATCTCAAAAAAGTTACTTCAAAGATAGCAAAGCCATTTGTTATAGATGATTTTACATTCTCCACTTATTCTAAGACTACGTTATATGTACCAAAGGGAACTGTTGCCAAGTATAAGGCTACAGATAGCTGGAAGAAGTTTAAGTTTATATTGGAAGAAGGTACTACGACTGGCATTGACGAGGTTGCAGCACAGGCAGGTGAGCTTGCCGTAACCATCAAGACCGATGGAGGACAACTTGCCGTTGAAGGTGCCACAGACAATACCGTTGTTGCCGTCTATACCCTTGACGGTGCTCGTATAGGCTCTGCAATCAGCAAGAATGGCATTGCCGTAGTGAACATGAACGTCACTAATTCCGTCGTGATTGTGAGAGTCGGCAACAAGAGCAAGAAAATGCTGATTCGCTAACGTGACGATGACGTAACTCATTCGTTATTCTTTCAAAACCAGATCCCTGATTCGGGGATCTGGTTTTGTCATCTAATGAAATATTTACGGAAGAACAGGCACTACCTCCATACCTTACTGAACGATTCGTTCACTCAGCTTGTCTTCATTTGCAGGAAACTCCGCATTTGCATAGGATAAGTTTATGTCCGAAATGGACACAAGCTTTTTCTTTGAGCCGATGGGGAGGGGATTCGCCACCTCATTGCTCTTTAACTACAAACCAACGCACTGAATCGGTGCACCACTTGATTGCATCATGTTTTGATACAGAATATAAATGCGAAAATAAGAAAACCATAGATAAATTCAATAGGTGTCGTTCTTTCAGAACTTGTCCGCATGAATTCGTCGAACTCACGTTAACTATTTGAAACCAGATTCGTAAATCACGAATGTGGTTTTATCTTCTCGTGTTAGATTTACTCAAGGATTTTCTTTATCGCAGTTCTGAAACCGACGGTGAACGAATCGTTCAGCGTCGGCATTATGTTACCCCCTGTCCCTGTTTATCCTAACAGTTACATGTTAGATATGTGCTCAAACAAACAAGAAGAAAGACGGTGTGGGTTGAAACCACAGCGTCAGCAAGAACGAAAATTGAACACGAAAAAATGATCGGGAAACGGGTATTTTGCCACGTTTTGTGTGTTCTTTGGTCGTAAAAAACAAGTAAAAAGTATGATTTATAATCAATCACGAAACTAAAATATTTCATGACTTGTTAGATTCACCCCTAACAGGAGGCTCAGAATGGCATCTAACATATCACTGTTAGGAAAAATAGGGACAGGGTGACACCCCCGTTCCTAACTTCAAAATAATAATATAATATAATATATTATTATTTTGGCTATACAAGACAAATATACCCCCTCCCTTGTTTTTCTAACAGTTAAATGTTAGATAGAGATGTTCCTTGAAATGTTTCCGAAAATATTCTTCTGTGTATCTGTAAGTTACAGACTTGAAATCGAGTTTTTTTGAATCTGACATGTTTTTTCCCGTGTTAGATGGTGGTGTTCGGGATTTTTGTTGTAATTTTGCAGCATGAAAAAAGATGAACGAAGAGTGAAGATTGAAGAAAACCATTCGGCGCACGGCCATCGCCAAAGGTATCAACTCTAAGCTCTGAGCTCTAAACTCTAAACTCTAAACTCTGACCTTTGACCTCCTCACCTCCGTTTCAGATCCGTTGTAAATCCGTTGTAAATCCGTTGTAAATCCGTTCCCTATATCGGAGATATAAAGGTCGAGATGTTCCAAGGCTCGTGGCGATGAGCACTATGTAAAGCAGAAAAAGCCTATCCCAATAGCGATTAGGACAAGCTCTTTGCTGAATGGTATTTTCAAATTATCTTGTAGCCATCATTGCCTCGATGTTCTCGTATTTGCGTTCGTTCAGACGCTTGTAGATGTTGCTGAGCCACAGACGGTGGGTGCCGATGAAGGCGAGTCCGATGACAAGGAGAATGATGTATGCCATATCCTCTGAGGCGAAGATCATGAAGAGTTTCACGAGAAGGAGAGGCACGGTGAATGCAAGGATCTCGATAAAAATCATTATCCAACTGTTCTCTATCATCGTCTTGCCAGTAAACTTCTGATTGAGCGGTGCTGTCTGTTTGTTATACACGGCGAGCTGCATGAACAGGAAATTATCCACGCCGGCTGTGAATGCCATGTATGAAAAGAGCATCAGCAGACTTGCCTTGCCTGTAAAGACCATCGGCAGCATCAACAGGAATGGGAACAGGAGTATGGCGCTGAAGAAGTAATACTTGGCTGTGAGTAGTTTCTCGATGGTGTGATGCCCCATCATCAGTCGCTCGATGTAGTTGCCCTCGAATGTCATGATACGGAGCAGCATCATTGCCCCATAGATGGCGAAGTTATAGATTAGCCAGAAGCGCACCATTCCGAGTTCATCGTAGGTAGAGGTGAATGAGCATATTAGACTAAAGATGAGGACTATAACGTTGGCAGAGATGAAGACCTTACGCACGTTCTTGTTACGGCGGATAGAGAATATTTCCAGACGGAAGAACTCACCGATTACTCCCCATTCGTTAAGGAATTTGAAGCTCTGCTTGGTACTTACCTTTATCGCCTTTTCCTCACGCGCCAGCTCTGCATATACGAACTTATGCTGCAAGCGTCGGTTGATGGCGGTCACGATGCCGAGGATGGCGAACAACGCGCCCCATGCAATGATGTTTCCATTGCATATCCAACTGCCTAAGTGTGCATAGCCGCGAAACAGATGCGCCCAGCTAAGTGTGAGTGACCAGTCGGCATTGAAGAACATTGGCGATGCCACGAGTGCCAATACGGGGATGAGACCTATCCAGTAAAGCATGTTATGGCTTACGAGGGTTCGGGCTATGGAATAGAACTGTGAGATTACGAGTTCGACGACGTATAAGCCAAGGAGGAACAACAACGTTAGGCCTATACCTTCGGCAAAAACTACAGCCATAATGGCAAATGGAACGTATAGGAACATCATTACCAGATTGCCGTAGGATAGCAGGGAGCGGATGATGAAGAAGTCGATGCACGTATAGCGTGGGATAGGCAGCAGCACGTATGGCTTTACTTGCTGCGATGGGGTCTGCTGAAGCCAGAATCGGGCGAAGAAGTCGAGTATAGCCACGAAGGGTAGGGCGGCATACATAAACTCGTAGGCCGTCATGTTTCTTACGTCGGTGGCTATGAGAGCCAGTGAGATAGAGAAGCCGATGAGGTACATCACCAGCAGGGCAACCATGAGGTATGCCATGAATTTTGCCACCTTGCCTTGATTGAACATTGGCGAACGGCGTTCAGACAGCTTTTGGTGGTTGCGTAGGATAGGGTAGAGTTGACGGATAGTAAGCATATAAGACAGGCCTCTCCCCCCGCCCTCCCCCGTAGGGAGGGAGCCGATTCGCTTATGGGGAATTGGTTATAATTTTTTTTGTTTCTTTATTTTGTGACGGTCTTTCGCCTTCCAGCTCCCTCCCTACGGGGGAGGGCGGGGGGAGAGGCCGCTCTTTTTATTCTTCTATATCAGTAATTCTCGTCTTGAAATTAAGCAGGTGATAGCTTGAGGTCTCGATAAAGGCGAGGTTGAGCCTTGAAGCTCGGCGGAACTTATGCTGTGGGTTGAAGGCATTATCCAGGAGACGCTCGTAGTGTGTGAGAGGCTTCTTGTATGTCCTTGTCATAAACTCCAGTTCCTCGGTCTCGAAGTCGAATAGCTCGATGAGCATGTGACCTATGAATGAAGCCGCCTGAGCTATTCCGAGACGATGAATCCATTGGTTTAGCTTTACGAAATCTACTTTATGTCCCTTTGTGCGGAGGTATTCGCCTACGGCAATTATGCCAGTTAAGGACATATCCCTTGTTATGATAAGGTCGATGTTCGCAACGAGCAGATGCAGGAAATGTAGTGTCTCGGTGCTGCAATCAATGTTGTGCTTCTCTTGTTCGCTGATCTTTCGATAGCGACGTGAGGACAGGAAGCCATAGAGGGCAGTTTCGGGATATTCAAACTTCTCCTTTGGTGTAGGGATGTTGATGTCTGGAGGCAGAAGCGGATCATCCTTCAGCAGTTGTGCTCCAGCCACTATGTAACCGTGAATGCCAAGTTTCTTCGCTGTGTCGATGAGTTTGTTCCACTTGAAACTGGACATAGGTTTCAATGGTTCGTCAATAATGCCGAACGCACCTGCACGAAGCAGTATTGTGAAGTTTTCTTGGATTGTCGGAAACATAATCGTCAGTTTTATTTATATTTAGGAGTACAAGGAGTACAGGGAGTGACGCTCCTTCGTCGCTTAAGGAGTACAAGACGATAGTATTTATCGTTGAAGGTAGAAGCGATGAGGGATGAGGGTTTGTTACTATTAAACCTTATTCCTTACTCCATCACCCCCTATTCCGTATAAGACATTCGTCTTGTACTCCTTGAACTCCTTGTACTCCTTATTACTCCTTGCAAATGATTGCCAGAGGTAAGGATGTACCCCAAAGCCCCGATACCCAGAAGGATAGGGTAGTAGAGATACTCGATGATGTTGATCGGGTTCACGGCTGCAAGTCCGCTTGCTATCAGTATCTGAGCGCCATAAGGGAGTAGGCCCTGCGTGGCGCACGAGAATGTGTCGAGAATGGATGCCGCTCGCTTTGGCTTTACTCCGAAACGCTCGGCAATGTCCTTGGCAATACCGCCTACGGTTATTATCGCCACGGTGTTGTTTGCGGTACAGACATTGACCAAAGATACGAGAATGCCGATTGAAAGTTCTGCTCCACGTCGTCCATTGACTAAGCGTGTTATCTTGTTGATGATAAAGACGATACCACCGTTTTCTTTAATCAGTTCAAGAAGTCCGCCAGCCATCATCGTAACGATTATCAGCTCACCCATTGATACGATTCCATCACCCATACTTGAGAACCAAGCTATGCAGTCGTAGTTGCCAGATGTCATTCCGATGATGCCTGTCAGAAGTATGCCGATGGAGAGTACCATGAGCACGTTTACGCCATAGAGGGCAATGACGAGAACGAAGAGGTATGGAACGATCTTTAGCAGTTCTACGTCAGGAATCTCTTGCGGTACGCTTATATTCCTTCCCATCACCATATAGATGATGAATGTGATAAAGGCGATTGGGGCTACGATACGTATGTTCGCCTTGAACTTATCGCTCATCCTACATCCCTGCGTCTGTGTGGCAACCACGGTCGTATCGCTGATGAACGACATATTATCGCCGAAGAATGAACCTCCTACAACGATTGCCGTAAGTAGGGCAACATCTGAGCCTGTGGAATGGGCTATGCCCACGGCGATAGGAGTGAGGGCGGCTATTGTGCCAACGCTCGTTCCGACACTCAGGGATATGAAGCAGGCGGCAAGGAACAATCCCGCAAGCAGCATATTAGCAGGAAGTACGTATAGCGTGAGGTTCACCGTTGCGTCGATGCAGCCCATATCCTTTGCCGACTTTGCAAACGCTCCGGCAAGCACGAATATCCAGATCATGAGCATGATGTTCTTCTGTCCTGCGCCACGACTGAATGCTTCAATGCGCTTTTCCAGCGACATTCCTCTTGATATGGCAATGGCATAGATGCTTGAAAGCATGAATGCCACAGTTATAGGTAGCTTGTAGAAATCGCCCGCAACGATTGATGTCACGAGGTAGAGGACTACAAAGACGATTAGTGGAGAGAGATTGAGCATAAAAGACCCACCCCCATACCCCTCCCATAAAGGGAGGGGAGTAGTTACACTTTTTAGTTAGCGGAGGGTACGCTTTTTGTTTAGTTCTTATAATTGTTACCAAAAACTTTCCCCCATTAAGCAGATTTTACTATCTACTCCCCTCCCTTTATGGGAGGGGTATGGGAGTGGGTCTTATAGTGTCACTCCATTCTTAAAAATAGAGATCTCGCTATAACCATTTACCTCATTACGTGCAGGTTCACCACTTGCAACGGCGAGAATCTTGTCAATAAACTCCGGAACGAGTTCCTTCATCGTCTTGCCGTCAACGAGTTGTCCGGCATTGAAGTCAATCCAGTTCTTCTTGCGGTTGTAGAGATCAGAGTTCGTAGAAATCTTCATCGTTGGTACGAAAGTGCCGAAAGGAGTTCCGCGACCAGTAGAGAAGAGTACCAAGTGGCATCCTGCTGATGCAAGAGCTGTGGCTGCTACGAGGTCGTTGCCAGGAGCAGAGAGGAGGTTGAGACCAGATGTCTGCAAACGATCACCATATTCGAGAACGCCACTTACAGGAGCACGACCGCATTTCTGAGTGCAACCGAGAGCCTTATCCTCAAGTGTTGAGATACCACCAGCTTTGTTGCCTGGGGATGGATTCTCGCCAACTGGCTCTCCATGAGAGAGGAAGTAGTTCTTGAAGTTATTGATGAGCGAAACAGTCTGGTCAAAGAGCTGACGGTTCTCGCAACGGTTCATAAGGATTGTCTCTGCACCGAACATCTCTGGGACCTCGGTGAGTATGCTTGTGCCACCCTGTGCTACGAGCCAGTCAGAGAACTCGCCTTCGAGAGGATTAGCAGTAATGCCAGAGAAACCATCAGAGCCGCCGCATTTAAGTCCTACACGGAGCTTACTTACAGGCACATCAACTCGCTTGTCCTCCTTGCAAATCTTATACATCTTGCGGAGAATGTCCATGCAATATTCTGACTCGTCACCTTCAACTTTTTGTGTAACGACGAGTTGGATGCGCTCCTTGTCATAGTCGCCAAGCATAGCCATGAAATCGTCTGGCTGATTGTTCTCGCAACCGAGAGAGAGAACGAGCACGGCACCTGCATTAGGGTGGAGTACGATGTCACGAAGAATCTTACGTGTTGCCTCATGATCCTCAGAGAGTTGAGAGCAACCGTAGTTATGATGCCAGGCATGAACAGCATCAATGCCGTCAAGACGAGTCTCTGTTTCGAGTTCCTTAGCCAACTGCTCTGCTATGCCGTTTACGCAGCCAACGGTAGGCACAATCCAGATTTCGTTGCGAACACCTACATCACCATTCTTGCGGACGTAGCCCTTAAAAGTGCGATTTTCAACAGGGATGTTGAGTTTCTCATCAACTGGATTGTATGTATATTCAAGGGTTCCTGCGAGATTGGTCTTGAGATTATTCTCATTAACCCATTCGCCAGCCTTTAAGTCCTTGATAGCATGACCGATAGGGTAGCCATATTTAATTATATCTTCACCTTCCTTCTTGTCTGTAAGAAGAACCTTGTGACCGGCAGGAGTGTCTTGCAATAGCTTTACTTCCTTATCACCGTCGGTTACGATTTCCCCCGCCTTCATAGCTCTGAGGCATACAACGACAGAGTCAGCGGGATTGATTTTAAGAAATGCCTGTTCCATATGTGTTAGATTTAATAGTTCATAATGTTATGTACAATTTACCATTTACAATGTACAATTTCTATTTAGACATTTTCCTATTTTTGAGCAATGTCCTCGCTGCACCAGCAAAATTGTAAATTGTAAATGGTACATTGTACATGATTAGATTTGCGTCCTCCTATAGAAATCCACGTTCTCCTTGAACAGTACCTCGATAGGCATATAGTTCACAGGATTAACGTTTTTCTTCAGGATGATTGCTCTTGCGAGGGCATCAATGCTGTAATAGCCCTGCATGTATCCGTGCTGCGCTATGAGGAATGAGATACTGCCCTGACGCAGACAATTAGCGTTCTTCTCCACCATATCGTAACCCATAATCTGAACGTTGCGCAGATTATTCTTCAACAGATACTCACCTACAAGATGCGCCTTTGAGTTGAGAGTCACGCAATGATGTATCTCCTTATGCTCATCAAAGAATTTCTGCAGAATCTGAGTATATTCCTTGCGGGCAGAGCCGTATGGAAGGTCAACCTCCACAATCTTGATTTCTGGGAAATGATCCTTCATGTAGTGACGGAAACCTACTTCGCGGTTATCCTGCTGCTTGCTTGCAACATGAACACCGTCGATAGTCTGCTTCATCAGCATTATGGTCTTCTCCTTCGATGCAATCATCATAAGAAGCTTTGCTGCGAAATATCCGCTGGCAAATGAATCCTGTCCGTAGAATGCAAGCGGACGGAGATCAGGCATATAAGAATCGAGCATTATGAAAGGAATGTTACGCTCATGCAACTGATCCGTAAACTTACGGGTAGCCTCCAGTTTGGCAGGAACCACAACGACACCATCTGGCTGAGCGGCGAGTATTGACTCGTAGCACTCCCTGAAGCTCTGGTCGTCCTTACGTTTATAATAGTACATGTGCGCGTGCACATTAAAGTCACGGCGCATCTCGCACGCATGTAGCTGTCCTTCTTCAACTTCTTCCCAATAGGCCTCACTCTCATGCTTCGGCATAAGGCAGTAGAAATTGTACTCCTTATTATGTGCAAGTGCACTTGCATACATATTAGGCTCATAGTTCATCTCCTCGATGGCCTTCTGAACCTTTACCAATGCCTTTGGTGAAACATTTGGTCTGTTGTGGAGTACGCGGTCAACCGTACCGACACTCACGCCAGCCTTCTCTGCAATATCACGAATGGTGATACGCAGCGAACCAGTGTTGTCGCGCTTACGTTGACGCTTGTTAGCCTGATCTGCATGAGCAGAAGTCTTTTTTGCAGACTTCGTCTTCTTTGTGCTTTTGTTCTTCTTTCCACTACCGTTAGTGGAACCCTTGGGACGTCCTACCTTTCTCTTTTCGGCAGCAGCCTCAATGGGCTGTTCGTCGTTGAGGTCATTGATATCCATATTCTGTGACATTCCTTAAGTTGAAGGTGATTTAAGATTTAAAAAATATGGTGCAAAAATAATGAAAAAAAACGAATTGTGTGCACTAACAATTAATTTTTTTTGTAAAAAACGGGAAAAAAGCGTATTTTTTATCGAAATATTTCTTTCTTTCGTAAAAAATGCGTATTTTTGCATCCGAAATCTGCATTTTGTCACACCGACTTTGCAGAAAATCTTACTTTGGGAATTTTAAATCTTAATGCAAATTAACTCACTTAATTAAACTATGGCAAAAGTAGTAACTTTGGGCGAAATAATGCTTCGTCTTTCTCCAAATGGTCAGGATCGTTTCATACAGACTGACATCTTCCGTATCATCCCAGGTGGTGGTGAGGCTAACGTGGCAATCAGTTGTGCCAATTATGGTCACGATGCTTATTTCGTTTCCAAGCTCCCTGCACATGAGATTGGTCAGATTGCTCTCAACTCACTCCGCCGCTATGGTGTGAACACACAATACATTGCTCGTGGCGGTAATCGTGTTGGTCTTTACTATTGTGAGACAGGTGCTTCTATGCGCCCATCAAAGGTTATCTACGACCGTGCTAACTCTGCTATTGCTGAGGCTAATCCAGAAGATTTCGATTTCGATGCAATCATGGAAGGTGCTGACTGGTTCCACTGGTCTGGTATCACTCCTGCTATCTCTGATAAGGCTGCTGAGCTTACCAAGCTTGCTTGTGAGGCTGCAAAACGTCATGGAGTAACAGTTTCTGTTGACCTCAACTTCCGTAAGAAACTTTGGACTTCAGAGAAGGCAATCTCTATCATGCGTCCTCTTATGAAGTATGTTGACGTATGTATCGGCAACGAGGAAGATGCAGAGCTTTGTCTCGGTTTCAAGCCAGATGCTGACGTAGAGGGTGGTGAGACAAATGCAGCCGGCTATGAGGGTATCTTTAAGCAGATGAAGGAGACATTCGGCTTCAAGTACGTTGTTTCTACTCTCCGTGAGTCTTTCTCTGCAACACACAATGGCTGGAAGGCTCTCATCTACGATGGTAAGGAGTTCTATCAGTCAAAGCGTTATGACGTAAACCCAATCATCGACCGTGTAGGTGGTGGTGACTCTTTCTCTGGTGGTCTTATCCATGGTCTTCTCACAAAGCCAAATCAGGGTGAGGCTCTTGAGTTCGCTGTAGCTGCATCTGCTCTCAAGCACACCATCAATGGTGACTATAACCTCGTTTCTGTTGCTGAGGTAGAGGCTCTCGCTGGTGGTTCTGCTAATGGTCGTGTACAACGTTAATCGTTAATTAGAAAAATGGCAAAATTTGATAAATTTCAGGTGATGGCGAAGATCGC
Source organism: uncultured Bacteroidales bacterium (assembly GCA_902778265.1). Taxonomy (GTDB): domain Bacteria; phylum Bacteroidota; class Bacteroidia; order Bacteroidales; family Bacteroidaceae; genus Prevotella. The sequence continues at coordinate 24,381 of CACYXI010000021.1, forward strand.
CGAGGCACCTATGGTTCCTGTTTTCTACAACAAGGACGTTGAAGTTGCAAAGAATGTGGTTAAGGCATGCTACGAGGGTGGCGTTCGCGCATTCGAGTTCACTAACCGCGGTGACTTCGCTCAGGAGGTCTTTGCAGAACTCTCAAAGTTCGTTGCTAAGGAGTGCCCAGAAATGGCTCTCGGTATCGGCTCAGTTGTTGATGCTCCTACAGCAGCAATGTATATTCAGCTTGGTGCTAACTTCGTTGTAGGTCCACTCTTCAACCCTGATGTTGCTATTGTCTGCAACCGTCGTTGCGTGACATACTGCCCAGGTTGTCTCACACCATCTGAGATCGGTAAGGCACAGGAGGTTGGCTGCGACTTCACAAAGGTATTCCCAGGTGATGTTGTAGGTCCAAATCTCATCAAAGGTCTCATGGCTCCAATGCCTTGGTCTAAGATCATGGTTACTGGCGGTGTTGCTCCTGAGAAGGAGAACCTTGAGAAGTGGTTTGCTGCAGGTGTATTCTGCGTAGGCATGGGCTCAAAGCTCTTCCCAAAGGATAAGGTTGCAGCAGGTGACTGGCAGTATGTAACTGATAAGTGTAAGGAAGCACTTGGTTACTGCCTTGGTGCTCGTAAGTAATTAAGGATAGTCTTTTTTGACTGAACAACCATAAAACTGGAATTCGGGGAGTCTATATGCTTGCCGAGGTTCCAGTTTTTTTTTCTTTTTAGCCGGAAATATCGGAACAGCCGGAAATACCGGAATATCCGGATTATCCGGACCGAAACAACATCTCTATGCGTAAATACCTCTTCTTCTCAGTCTTCATCTTTGCCCTTGCCTGTGGCTGCTCTACCCACAACCCCGACAGGGATCGTGTTGATGCCCTCAACGACCGTTCTTATGACCAGCGCTATAAGAACGTGGATTCTGCACGCATCTATGCTAATAAAGCATATAAAGAGGCGGAGAAGATAGGGTATGATGCAGGAATGGCGGAGGCTCTGCTCAATCAGGCATTCTACACCATCACGCGCATGGATTATCAAAAAACTGATACACTGCTCTCACGTGCCGACTCCCTTGCCGAGGATGACATAACCCTACTCAACGTGGAGGTGCAGCGTATGCGCCTATGTCAGCGTCGCTCGCAGAACAAGGATTTCTACGTTCATAAGAATGAGGCCGATAGGTATATAACCAATATCCATTCCGACATCAAGGACGAATCGTCAAGAAAGCGCAAGCAATACACATACGCCCGAAGCGAGTACGGCATAGTGTTATCCACATACCTCTACTACGTCAATCTGCCTGTGGAGTCGTCAGAGGCATTGCTCAGCATAGCAAGCGACAAGGACATACTCCTCATCAGCGATACTGCGCAATACCTTGCATATCTCTATAATATCGGTGCAGGCGGAATATTGCGCGACGGCTCTCCTGCGGAGATAGCACACAAGGAGTTCGACTGCCTAATGCAATGCTATATGCTTGCCCGACACAACGGCTACCTCTTCTGGGAGGCCAACTCGTTGCAGTCGCTATCAGAGCACCTTGCCAATCCCGAGGAACTGGCAGCCTACCACCGTGACGATGATCCGTGCATTCGCTATCTCAACGATGATGCCGTGCCTGATGAAATGCTGTCAGGTAACCTTGCCGAACGCTCGTTACAATGCTTTGTGAGATACGGTGACATCTACCAGATTGCCGGTGGATGGCGCACCCTCGCTTCATGCTATCATAACATTGAGGATCATGAGGCAGAGCTTTCATGTCTTCTGAATGCCGTGGAGGACTCACTCATCCTTCAGGCTCCCGACCTTGTGGCTTCCATAAGCGAAAAGATGTCAATGGCATATTCTGCCCTTGGCGAGAAACAGGCAAGCGACTACTACCGCAATCAGTATCTCGATATGCAGGATTCCACCCGTCAGGATCGTCAGCTTGAGGCGCGTGCCGAAACCCTCTCAGCCCTCGTGTCACGCACCCAATGGCTCATCACTGCCATTGTCATCGTACTTGGAGTGCTCGTCATAGTGGTGACTGTGCTCATTCACTATCATCGCAAGAACAAGGATAAATACAAGCACAACGAGCGACTTGAGGAACTTGACGAGAATCTACAGGCACTTCAGCTACAGACTGAGGATGCCCTGCGCATCAACGTAGAGCAACATGCCAAGGTGACGTATGCCGAGAACATACTACCACTCATCGATCGTATGCTTCACAGCGTAGAGACGGCAAGCAAGGCTCGTGGTGGAAACCTTGAATATGTATCGGATGTATGCAAGTCGATACTTGAGGATAATGCCCGACTCACCTCATGGGTGCAGTTGCGCAAAGGACAGGTGTCGCTCCATGTCGAGACATTCACCTTGCAGTCGCTTTTCTCTATCATTAAGATGAATACAAATTCATTCATTAACAAGGGAATACAGTTCTCGGTTAAAGATACGGATATAAGCGTGAAAGCCGATAAGGTGCTCACTCTCTTCCTCATAAACACCATTGTGGATAATGCCCGAAAGTTCACTCCCGAAGGTGGCGAGGTAGTTGTAGAGGCTAACAGAAGTGATACCTACGATGGCTATGCGGAAGTATCAATAACTGACTCTGGTGAAGGCATGACGCAAGAGAAGGCTGATCACCTTTTCGACTACGGAACCATTGTTGACCAAAAAGAGAACCTGACTGAACAGAAGAGTCACGGCTTCGGACTGATGAACTGTCGTGGCATCATAGATCGCTATCGCAAGACCAGCGAACTCTTTTCTCGTTGCGAGATAAAAGCAGAGAGCGAGCAGGGTAGGGGAACACGCATCTTTTTCCGTCTGCCTATAGCCGTGCGTGCTATGTTGGTTGTGCTCCTTGCGATGCTTCCAACCATTGGCTTTGCCGAGAAATCCAACACCTATCACCCAACACCCAACACCCAACAATCCGCATGGGCAGACTCCGTGTATAGTGCCAACGTGGGCGGTCGCTATGCCGATGCCATCAGCTTTGCCGACTCTTGCTTCAGAAGCATCAATGCCGACTACCGCACGCTTCAGGGTGTCAACAAGGATGACACGCTTACCATAGCCTACAACGGTGCCGAACTGCGTTGGTGGAGCAAGAAGGTGCCTGCCGACTACGACATTATCATCTATGTGCGCAACGAGGTTGCCGTGTCTGCCCTCGCACTCAATGACTGGGATCTCTATGCAGCTAACAACAAGGCCTATACAAAGCTCTACAAGGAATGCTCGCAAGATTCTACGCTGAGCACCTACTGCGCAACGATGGAGCGCACGGAGAACACCAACAACATTGCCGTGGGCGTGCTCATAGTGCTCTTCCTCGTGCTCGTTGCCGTGTTCTGGTGGTTCTACGTGCGCGACGTGCTACACAATCGCCGTAATCTGGAGCAGGTATGCCGAGAGAAGGAAGAAGAGATAGCAAGGCTGAAGCGTGAGCGCGACCGACTGTACGTGTCAAACAATGTAATCGACAACACCCTGAGCGCCTTGAAGCACGAGACGATGTATTTCCCGTCGCGCATAGCACAGGACAACAGTAGGGTGATGGCTTGCGAGAGTTTTGATGAGCAGGGCATACGCGAACTATCAGAGACCGTAGGCTACTATCGTAATCTATACTCCATGCTCTGTACACAATGCACACGCAATGCCTCCGAGGTGACATACCCCATGCATCCGTTTGCCGTTACAGAACTGAAGCTCAACTTTTCCGACAACGCGGAGCGTGTTATCATCGTAGCCAACAAGCAGCTCATGCACTATCTCGTGCTCCTCTTGAAGCGTAAGAACAATCGTGAGACGCCAACAGCCGAGATTCTCCCAACAGGTGGTGCTAACCCAGGTCGAAAATACATCACGCTTGCCATCGACTGCTGCAACGTGAGGATGACGAAGCCTGCTGCCGAAGCTCTCTTCTCGCTTGCCACCACCGATGTAGATTACCTCATCATGCGTCAGATTCTCCGTGAGAACGGAACGGCCACCAATGCCTTCGCCATAGGTATTAGGGCAGAAGTAACCGACAAAGGCTACACACGATTCCTGCTTACCCTATTGGCGAAATAAGAGCATGTAAAATTAAACTTTTCGGACTCTTGCACGTTAATAATAACAAGAGCGTTAAACTCTACCTAAATGACAGAGCAAACAATATGAAGAAATCAATCTTTTTTACTGCCTTTGCAATAGCTATCAGCGCTACGGCTTTTGCACAGGGCATGACAGACGGGAAATATATTATTCCGACAACTAACAATAACGGTGACTATCCCCGAATCCTTGAGGACAACAGCGTGCTTCTGCGTGTTCGTGCCAACGATGCAAGTGCATGGAAGGTGAGTCTCGATGCTGATTGTAAATTTACCAAACAGGAGGACGGTACGTGGATTGCGAAGACTAAACCTTTGGTTGAGGGATTCCATTACTACTGGTTCACAATCAACGGATTGGATGTAGCTGACCCTGCGAGCAAGAGCTATTACGGTTGTGGAAGAATGACGAGCGCGATTGATATTCCTGAGAAAAACTGCACGTTCTACGACCGTAAGGATGTAGCACATGGCAAGGTGGTTCAGACGGAGCTTTTCTCTACCGTCCGCAACAAGCACGTCGGCATGTGGGTCTATACTCCGGCAAGCTATGGCGAAGGCTCGAAGGAATATCCAGTTCTCTATCTTCAGCATGGCGGTGGTGAGGATGAGACAGGATGGATAAATCAGGGCAAGGCGAACTACATTCTCGATAACCTCGTGGCAGAGGGTAAGGCGAAGGAGATGATCATAGTGATGGTGAACGGAACGTTCAGCGTGCCAGGCAGACCATTCTCGTATTCGGTTGAGGGTATCAAGCCTTTCGAGGAGGATCTGATACAGAACGTGATTCCTTTCGTTGAGAAGAATTTTAGAGTAAAGAATGACCGTAAGAGTCGTGCGCTTGCCGGTTTGTCAATGGGCGGTGGCGAGACCTTCTTCGCAGGATTGCAGCATACGGAACTGTTTTCAAGTCTCGGAATATTCAGTACTGGTGTGTTCGGTGGAATTAAGGAGAGTGGGGCATTCGATGCAGAGAAGGCATTGCCCGGACTTATTTCTAACGCTAAGAAATTCAACGATGAATTGGACGTACTTTATATCTCCGTGGGTACTGACGACAACCGCATAACACCAACCAAGAAAGCTGTGGAGGATATGAAGTCAAAGGGCTTGAACATTGTGTTCAACACGTTCCCAGGCGACCACGAATGGCAGGTATGGCGTAAGTCGCTGCATGATTTTGCGCAGAAGATATTTAAATAATTGAGGAAGTGTAAGGAGTACAAGGAGTACAAGACGATAGTATTTATCGTTAAAGGTTGAAGTGATGAAGGGTTGTTACTATCAAACCTTATTCCTTATTCCTTATTCTTTTCATCTTTATTCTCACTAAGCCTTACTCCACCAACCCCTATTCCGTATAAGACATTCGTCTTGTACTCCTTGCACTCCTTATTACTCCTTGCACTCCTTTAAAACAAAAGATATGAAAAAGTATTTGTTATCCCTTTTTATGATGCTGTCAGCCATGAGTTCTATGGCGCAGATGATGCCAAAACCTATCGACATCGACCTTTGGCAGAATGGACTGCCTAACAGTAATGGTATTGACAAGACACAGCCTTACAGCGATGAGACTCGTAACTTCAAGCCATCAATAAGAGTGTACCTACCTTATGGTAATGAGACCAACAGAAAGGCGGTGCTCGTAATACCAGGCGGTGGCTACCGCGTCCTCTCTCTTGGTCAGGAGGGCTACGACTGGGCAACGCATCTGATGAGCAGAGGCATCGTGACAATCGTATTGCGCTACAGAATGCCTAACGGCGTTACGGAAGTGCCTCTGAGCGATGCTACCGAGGCTATGCGACTGATTCGTGAGCACGCTGCCGAATGGAAGATAGATCCTAACAAGGTGGGAATCCTCGGTTCTTCTGCTGGTGGTCATATTGCTTCTACCATTGCTACGCACAATCCACCAGAGACACGTCCTAACTTCCAGATTCTCTTCTATCCAGTTATCTCTATGGATAAGTCAATCACCCACATGGACTCTCACAACTGTCTTATTGGCGAGAATGCCTCTCCTGAGTTGGAGCAGAAATACAGCAACCACCTTCAGGTAACGAAGGACACTCCTCCTGCAATCATAATGCTTGCCGATGATGATTTCCTTGTTTCGCCTCTCAATTCTGCGGAATACTACATGGCTCTTCGCAAGGCTGGTGTAAAGGCTTCAATGCACGTTTATCCAAGTGGTGGTCACGGCTTTGGCTGTGGTGCTTATTTCAAGTATCATCACGAGATGATGCAGGAATTGTACAGTTGGTTGGAAACGATCAAGTAAACTTAGTAAGGTGGAATAAGGTTCGGTGGAATAAAGAATAAGGTTTGATAGTAGTAAATTCTGCGAGAAATACTATCGTCTTGTACTCCTTACTACTCCTTGTGCTCCTTATTACTCCTTTTTAAAAAAAATTAGAAAAAAATCTGTTTGCATTAAACGAATGGATTTTTTTTTCGTCTATAGGCATAGTAATAACTAAATGAATTTCGAGAATAAATGAACAAAACCTATTTGCTGCCATTAGCTTTGACATGTTTTGGCGCATTGCCATCCAACGGACAACAGTTGAAACTCAACGACAATGAGTATTTTGAACGTCAGGGAATTAACATCCTTGTGTTCAACAATAGTTTTAATGGCGGTTTCAACGATGAGAAAAACTCTGGTATAGAACTTATACAGCATGGCGTTCGCGTTGCGCAGGGTGGGGCGATACGATTGAGTAATGCCCCAGAGCAATGGGATCTTGTACCCAAGATGGTGAGCCGAAAGGTGAATAAGGAACGCAATGAGGTAGAGGTTGTGCTCCGATACGATGACTATGATTTTGAAAGCAGGGTTGTAGTGACAGGTGAGGGCGAGAGTGCAAGAATTGAAGTATATCTCGACAAGCCTGTTCCTACTTTCCTTGAAGGCAAAGCTGGTTTCAACATGGAGTTCCTTCCTTCGCAATACTGGCTCAAGACGTTCGTTATGGATGGCAGACTGAACCGACTGCCACGCTATGCCGTTGGCGATACATATACTCTTCCTAACTCGGAAAAACCAAGACAGTTCAAGGGGTTCAAGACCTATGATGATCGCGGAACAAACTCTTTTGTGGAACTGAAACCATTTGAGAAGGGTAGGGAGGTTATTCTTTCTTCTGACTCGCCAGAGCGAATGGTGAAGGTTACGTCAGATGTGGAGATGGGACTCTTCGATGGTCGTCTGCTTGCGCAGAACGGATGGTATGTGCTGCATAGCGACCTTCCCGCAGGCAAGACTGGAAAGGTAATAACATGGACGGTGAATCCGCACGCTATACCTAACTGGGTACGTGACCCTAATATAGGGTTTAGTCAAGTGGGATATACTCCATCCCAACCAAAGGTGGCGGTGATAGAATTGGATAAGAACTACCCTTCTACACCACAGGCTTCGCTTTACAGAATTGATAATGACGGAAAAGAAAGCGTAGCCTTGACCGCGAATGTCACGACTTGGGGTAACTTCTTTAAATACAACTACGTAAAGTTTGATTTCTCAAGTATTACTGAGGCAGGCGTCTATTACATAAAATACGGTGACACCAAGTCGGATAACTTCATAATAAACGATAATGTTTATGACAAGATAACGGATGCAACAACCGATGTGTGGGTACCTATCCACATGAATCACATGACGGTGAACGAGGGCTACCGCATCTGGCACGGAGAACCTTTCAAGGAAGGGTATCTCCAAGCACCAGAGAGTGACCACTTCGACCTACATTCGCAGGGAGCTTCGACCGATACTAAGTACAAGCCTTACGAGTTGATTCCGGGACTCAACATCGGCGGTTTCTTCGATGCAGGCGACTTTGACATAGAGACTGGCTCTAACATCAACGTGGTACAGAATTTCGTACGTACTTGGGAGCTGTTCCGCTCTGATCGCGATGTGACATTCGTTAGCCAAAAACAGAGGTATGTGGATCTGCATCGCCCCGACGGAGTACCTGATTTGCTCCAATTCATCGAGCACGGTACCTTGAACCTTGTGGCACAGGCAGAGAACATAGGACACATGGCACAGACGCTCTCCAACTCCGTTCTCGACAACTACCATCATCTGGGGGATGCAGCATCGATAACAGACGGCTTGCACTACGACCCATCGCTAAAGCCATACGAGGTTTCGGAGGATGGCAAACGTAGCGGTACTCCCGATGATATGTGGGCATTTACCACGCGCAATCCGATGCTCGATTTCCGCGCAGCCACCATGTTTGCTTCTGCAAGCAACGCGCTAAAGGGCTATAACGACGCACTTGCCGAGCGTGCCTTGACACAGTCAAAGCGACTTATGGCAGAGGCTGAGGAGCTGATGAAGCAGCGCAAGGACAGAAAGATACAGGGCGAGTATGACAGTTTGGCGTTGAGAGGATTCGGTGACATGGCTGCCGCGCTTATGCTCTATGGCGCAACGCACGAAAAGCAGTATCTCGATAAATTCGAGGGAATGATATGGAAAGCGCTCGATATGAACGTGAATTTCTCTATTCAGACTGCCCTTGATGCCATTCCCTACATGGACGAGAAATACAGGAAGAAGTTGATTCCGTATGTTCAGAAGTATAAGGAATACATTGACGGTCTTGACAAAGACAATCCGTATGGAGTGCCACTTGGTAGGGCTAACTGGGCAGGAAACTCGATGATTGCATCGTTCGGCACTACCGTATGCTTTGCGCATAAGTACTATCCCGAGATTATCGGCAAGGATTATATCTTCCGTGCTGCAAACTATCTCTTCGGCTGTCATCCATACCACAACTACTCATTCGTAGCTACATTGGGTGCAGCACGTCCGAAGAAGGTGTTCTACGGCAATAATAGGGCTGATTTCTCGTTTATTCCAGGCAATATGGCTCCTGGTGTTCTCTTCCGTAAGCCAGACCATTTCGAGAACTACGATGACTGGCCATTCCTTTGGGGACAGAACGAGGGAACTATTGCTGGTAACACTCAATACGTGATATTTGGATCTGCTCTGAAAAGTATGATAAATAAATGATGTTTCGCAAGCTACACTTGTACTCCAAAAACTGAGCAAGCTGTAAACGTGCTTGAATTAGGAAAAATTAAAGTTGGTTTTATGATTTCGTTTGGGCCCTTCTCCCTTTGGGAGGGGGCTTTTTGTTAAATAATTGCAATTCAGATGTTATAATTTGCATGAAATCGCGGTTTTATCGAATATTTTTTGCGAAAAAATATAGTTTATTTAAGATTTTTTTGTACCTTTGCAAAAACTTAAAAATTGCAAACAATGAGAAAAATCAAATATATTCTCGCTTTTGTTTTGACTCTCGTACTTACAAATGTTTTTCTAACATCCTGCCACAATGACGACAAATCAGAGCCTGTCATTGATCAAAGGCTTGTGGGTACATGGGTGTCTCTGGATAACAAGAAAGACTTTCACGAGGAAATAGAATTTCAGGCTGACGGAAAAGTTACATCTACTCTATATGCCAACAGAAAAGCCTTGGATGTAAGGTTTGTAGATGCTGATGGTGTATGCCATAAGGTGAAGGGTAACTTCTGCGCGGAAAACGACTATGTGAAGCTTTCCAAGGTTCAGGTGTATGACTATGAGGAGTATCACGACTGGCGATGGCATGGTCTGGAGGTTCTGGAGAATGTGGCAGATATGAACTATCTCATGCAGGCACGCTATTCACTAACGACAGGTTGTGATACGTTGGTACTGGATGACAACGTGTATATAAGAAAAATAAAGTAAGCATTTTTTCATCATAAATCAATAAGCCCCTTCTGGGGGCTTTATTGTTTATATTAAACCTTAATGAACTTCAAACGTATAATAAGACAGAATACACTAAAACTAAATATCTAATAAAGTAAATATGAAGAAAAAGACATTATTATTCGGTGCAATAGCTGCACTTATGGCTTGTACTGCCAAACAGGCACAGGCAGCAGGCAAGTCTCATTCACTCGTTGTGTATTATTCTCAGTCAGGTACTACAGAGAAGGTTGCAAATATCATTCAGAAAAAAACTGGTGCTGACATAGAGCGCATAGAGCCTGTAAGTCCATACTCAGGTGATATGGGTGCGATAGCAGGTGCATTTATGGGAGAGCGTCGGAGTGGTAAGTTCCGCGACCTCAAGCCAATGAAGGCAAAGGTAGCTGACTATGACACCCTCTATGTAGGCTATCCTATCTGGATGGGTACTTGTGCGGCTCCTATCCATAGTTTCGTAAAGGCAAACAATCTCAAGGGCAAGGTCGTTATTCCCTTCTGCACATTCGGAAGTGGTGGCAATACAAGTATCGCTGATCTAAAGACTGCATTGCCTGAAAGCAAGATTTCGTCTTCATGGTATGGTGTAAGAACTGCTCGTGTAGATAAGGCTGAAGGTGAGGTTGAGACTTTCCTCATCAACCTCGGTGTGCTGAAGGGCGAGAAGAAGACACTCCCTGCATTCTCTGCGCAACATGCCGTTTCTGCCGATGAAAAGGCGATTTTCGACAAGGCTTGTGGCGATTATCCTATGCCATTAGGTACTCCTTCAACCGTAGGCTCACGTTCTCTCGACAATGCTACTGAGTATCTGTTCACTTGCAATAGCAAGGATATGCAGGGTAGGGAGAGCAAGCAACTCATCTATGTAATCAAGGGTAACGCAGAGGGTAGCGTGCCGGAGTTTACGCAGGTGGAAAGGTAAAGACATTTACTATTTGACAATTTACTATGTACTATTTATTTACTATTGGCTTAATGTACAATTTCTCATAAGCGAGAAAAAATAGTAAATATATCAAAATAGTAAATAAATAGTACATAGTAAATAGCTAAATAGTAAATTACAGATGGCTGATTATCCACGCCGCCCCCTTCGCTTTTCTCATCTCTATCTCATTGAAATGCCCACCCTCATTCCATTCAAGGATGCAATGGTCGGTGCCTAACTGCGCTTCATGACGCTTATGCTGAAGCCTAACCCTGTCACCGATAATGCAGAAAGGCTGCTTGCGAGTACATTCCTCCTTGTTGCCAAGACTCATATAGGCATACTTTACCTTTAGCGGATGTGCATCAGCATACTCGTTCCATCCTTCCATCCATAGTGAAGGAGAACCGGCAAACACAGCGTCAAAGGCATCTGTGCGAGTAACGCTCCAAAGTGCGAAGAGACCACCAAGCGAATAACCGCCGAGAATCAGACGGAGAGGGTGTATATTGTCTTTAATGTAAGGCAATAAAGTTCTTTCGAGATACAGGTATGTATCTTCCGCACCAGTAGGACGAAGGTCAGCCTCAGTAACCTCAAATGCCACCATACAGAATGGCACAGACGACATCTCGGAGATAAGTCGGCACTCATCCTCTATCAGCAATCGCTCAAACTCCCCAAGGGGCTTTACGATTACCGTTACCTCGCTTTGTTTCTCACCAATAATATGACAGTTTCTGCCACCAATTTCTATAATCATTATGAATAAGACTATTGAAGATATCATTTCACGCCGTAGCGTGAAGAAATACCTCGACAAGCCTGTACCTATGGAACTTGTCGAGGAAGTTGTTAAGGCTGGCACTTACGCCCCTTCAGGAATGAACAAGCAGTCGGCTATCATCCTTGCCGTAACTAACAAGGAGATGCGTGACCGTCTTAGTCGTCTGAACCTCCAGCTTGTAATAAACAGGAATCTCAGCACCTCATCAGGGCATAATGATCCTTTCTATGGTGCTCCCGTCGTGCTCGTGGTTCTTGCACGTAAGGATGTCGGCACACGCATCTATGACGGTTCACTCGTAATGGAGAACATGATGATTGCAGCCAACAGTCTTGGACTTGGCTCTTGCTGGATTCATCGTGCAAAGGAGAGCTTTGAAACGGAAGAGGGCAAGCAAATCCTTCGTGAACTTGGAATAACCGATGAATACGAAGGTATTGGCAACTGCATCCTCGGATATACAGCTCCTGATGCCCTTAAGCCACAGAATCCACGAAAAGACGACTATGTGGTGTGGGTGAGGTAAATTTTTAAATGAAAAATGAAAAGTGAAAAATACAGATTACCTTTTTCGCGAAAAATAAAGCGAATGAAACTAACTTGTATTTTTCATTTTTCACTTTTCATTTTAAGAGGTGCACCCCCAACGCCACCTGTGCCACAAGAATAATCGGCACACCATACTTGAATTTCAGGTGCATGGTCTTATGATGCCAAACATACATTCCCATCCACGCACCAATACTACCGCCAATAACGGCAAGGAGTAGGAGAGTGGATTCAGGTATTCTCCAAAGATTCTTCCTCGCCTTCAACTTATCAATGCCGTAAACGATAAAGGTAATGATGTTGATGGCGAGGAAGTAATATATCAGAATAGTTTGTTGCATACCCAGAGAACAACAACAGCTCCAACTACGGCACATACAATCTCACCTACCAATGAGGCTACCTGAATGCCGAGGAACTGGAAAATCCAGCCACCTACAGCTCCACCAACAATACCGAGGAAGAGATCTACGATACAGCCTTTTCCTTCTCTGTTAGTCAACTTGCAAGCAATGAAGCCTGCCAAAATACCGCAAATAATACCTGCTATCATAATTTCTGTATTTTTAGTTTTTGACAAAGGTAGTACATTTTACCAAACAACAAGAATTTTTTATGAAAAAATACGTTAAATCCATTTCGTTTTTGAAAATTACACCAAGAAATACATTGAAATCTGCAAGAAAATATATTATCAGGAAATATATTTCAGTAAATTTTGGGTTAATATTTTGGAGAAATCAGATATTTTGCTTATTTTTGCACTCAGATAGAAGTTATAAACAAATATTAACCATTTAAACTTTAATAATAAGAAACAGAAAGTACATTTTAGAATAAACTCAGATGAGCGGTAACGCTTTCCCCATGCTGATGAATTTATTAACTTGGGTGAGCAACTACCGATTCTCTCGGAATAAAATATAACATTGAGCTTTTAGCTCTTGTTCTCTCTAACCGAAATCGCCAATTTCACACATGAGAACAAGAATGCGAAAAGTTCCATGTCCGTTAAGGACGTGGACTTTTACCGTATCTTGTCTATGTGGATGGTGTTTGGCGATACCAGGTTAGAGGACGAGGATCTCGGAAGGTCTGCGCCCTTTTATTTTTGTCTAATCATGAAAAAGTTATTAACACTTATTATCCTAAGCATGATTGCCTTCAATGCGATTCATGCAGAAATAACTTGGACTCTATCCAATGATGGAACATTGACTATATCTGGAACTGACATGCCAGATTATAAACGCTCGTGGCCATATGGAACTAATATTGATGTTCCTTGGGGCTCTAAAAATATAAAGAAAGTTGTAATACAAAATGGAGTCACAAATATTGGCAATAATGCATTTGCTTTATTAAATCTTAATTCCATTGTTATTCCAAGTTCTGTGACGAGTATTGGAAGTCGTGCTTTCGAAGCTTGCCAGAATCTAAAGTCTCTTACCATTCCAAATTCTGTTACAAGTATAGGAGAGCATGCTTTCTCTAATTGCTCAGGTCTCACCTCCATCACGATTCCTAACAGCGTGACAAGTATTGGAAGTTATGCTTTCT
>CACYXI010000022.1 GCA_902778265.1 uncultured Bacteroidales bacterium
TTATCATGCAGCTATCAACGCTGCGTGACGACAAAGTGTTAAATATATAGTTAAAAATAGAAATTTACTTGGAATTTAACATAGAATGCGGATTTGCAAGGGAGGAAGAAGGGTATAGACATTATTTAGGGTGTGAGGTCTGAATGACCGACACTTATTACATTTATTAGGTGTCGCAACTACGGCGCTCACTAAAAAATAACATTTTAGGTAGCGCTTACGCACTACCCTTTTAGGTGTCGCTCTTTCATAGCTAATTCGTCGAACTCACGTTAATTACAGCAAAAAGTTTGGAAAAACGAGCTGTACTATGAACTATGAAGACAAAAAATAAATGAATAACCGCAATTACGAAATAGGCGGCCTGAACGTCGAAGAGGTCGGCGGCCGAAGGGAAAGCCAAAGCCCAAAAGCACTTAGCTCAGGGCATCGCCCTGAGTCTGGCCAGCGAGTTTGTTCGCCCTGCAAGGGCAAAAGCTCCAATATGAATAAATGCTTTTGCCCCTACGGGGCGAAATTACCAACATCCATCTACATAGGGCGATGCCCTACGCTATGAGCTTTTGCCCCTACGGGGCGCAATCACAATATAGCACATAGAAAGCCCACGCAAAGGCATTCAAACGTTGCCGAGAAGTTTTATATCGTACAGCTACAAATAAAATCGTGCGCCACATTCCGCAGGGGAAGTGACGCACGAAGAATTATATCACGCTCTCTTTATAAGAGAGGAGAGAGACTTACTTTACAAAATACTTGCCACCGTTCTTGATAACAAGGCCCTTGAAGTCCTTAGAAACACGCTGACCAGCGATGTTGAATGTAGCCTTAGAAGCATTAGCGCTCTTCTCAACTACGTTCTCGATACCAGTCTCACCGCTCAATGGATAAGGATTTGTGCCAGCACCGATCTTAACCCAGAAGTTCTTGTTGCCAGTCTGGTCGATGAGAGACTCTGAACCGTCCTCAAGCTTCCAAACGATGTTCTTGATAGTATAGTTACAAGCCTCCTTGATCTCAGCCATGTTGAATGCGATACCATGGTTTGTAACCTCATAGTCAGTACCATTGATATTTACAGTAGCCTTTGCACCATCAGCAGGGATTACGAAGTTCTTAGAGAAGTGCTGCTCTTTAGTTGTGAATGTAACATCACCGATAGCTGCCCAGTGGAGGTAAGCAGTGCTACCATTAGCGATAGCCTGACACTGTGTAGTTGTCTTAGCTTCCTTATCAGCAACGTAGTCGAACTCGATGATAGTTGACTCACCTGACTGGAGAGGACGGTTAGCGAAGATCCAGAACTGGTTGTCCCAAGCCTCACCTGTACCACCTTCACCTTCTCTTACGTTAGGTGTACCATCCTGGTTAGTACCATCAGAGAGGTCATCTCTTTCAACAGCATTTACAGTAATCTCGATTGGGTTAGGATTGATAATAACCTTCTCCTTAGCAGTACCCTCAATAAGCTCAAATGCCATTGACTTGTCTTCTGTATCAAGATAAATCTTCCAAATACCTACACCTGGGAGATTAAGCTTAGCGATACCAGCAGCATCGTAGTTAAGCCATGTTTCTGGATCGTTTTCAATAGTTCCAGTTGGCTTAAGAGTAGCACCCTTGAATGCAGCATCATTACCGCGAACGGTAGAAATCATAATCTGAGAAACATAAGCGTTCTTCTCACCTACAGTAGCAACAAGGTTGCCATCCTCTTCCTTGAACTCAATAGCGTTGTCAAGGTCATAGTCAAGACCTGCGTCTGGGTTAGAACCAGCAACGAAGTAACCCTCGTCGAGCTTCATAATCTTCCAAGAGAGATCATCGAAATAGAAGTCAGTTGCAGTCTTAACGTCAGGGTTAAGGTTGAATGCGATTGACCAACCCTCACTCATAGCGTCATTGAATGTGAATGTCTTATCGAACTCCTGCCACTCAGTAGTGAAGTTCACGTCACCAACAGCCTCCCAGTGGAGATAGTCAGATGGGTTCTGCTTGTGGATCTGTGTATTAGTCTTACAAGCCTGTGAAGCCTTGTAACGGAAGTGAATCTGGATCTGTGTGCCAGACTTCCAAGACTTTGGAGACTGAATCCAGAACTGGTTGTCCCATGCAGATGCATCAACAGATGGATCTGGACAATCCTTAGCATGAACTACGAATGCGTGACCACCATCAACTTCTACGATATCAGCTGGGAATGGATCAGAACCACCATCATTATTTGTGTTTCTACCAACTTCCTTACCCCATGCACAGATAGTGAAGTTCTTTGACTGGTCGTCGAATCTTACGTCCTTATCATCCCATGCCTTCTCTGCATCACCGTTAGTGAGCTGCTCGAGCCACTCTACTGGACGCTGAGCCTTCTGGTTGTGAGAAACAGTAAGCCACTTCCACTCGATTGTAGCTGTAGTACTTGGCTGAGCAACGAGGTTACAAGAAGTACCGCCGATACCAGTGTAAGTCCACTCTACCTCAGCCCAATCTGTACCTACAGAAACCTGAGCTCCAGTCTGCTGACCTTCGTTCCAACCCCAACCCATGTTGACGTTGAATGTACAAGCCTCAGAAGCTCTTACCATTGCCTTTACGGTATAAGAACCATCAAGTTCTGTTGGAATACCATCAGCAATGAAGTACTGATGCCATACACCAGCATCTTCTGCCTTTTCAATCTTGTAGTACTCTACACCTTCCTGAGTCTTAACAATAGTCTCACTGGTCTTGGCGCCTTCAGTCTTAGCGTCCTCATCCTTCTTGTTAGCGTACTCATACTTACCGCCAAAGTCGGTCATTACGCCATCATTCCATTCAGGAACATACCCCATTACATAGAATGGGAAACCTGTCTTGGTCGAGTAGTCGATCTTGTAATCTTCCACCACCTCAGCCTTCGCTCCCATGAAAGAAGCCAAAACAGCAACAAGTGTAAATAATTTCTTCATAATAGAAATAATTTAGATTAATAAATAATAAAATAGATAAATAATTTAGATTTTACACGAATAATTATCACCGCTATTCATCCACAGCTATGCGCTGAGGGACAATATAGTAGAATTTCGACTGCAAATATAATTCTTATTTTTGAAACGAGCAACAATTAACATATATTTTTTTGTTACAAAGCACAAAAATAGTCGTTTTTTTACAGTTGTTCGATAATAATTAACGTAAATTCAACAATTATTATGGAATTTACTATTTACTAATTTACTATTTAGTGATTTACTATTTACTATTTATGTACTATTCTATTAAATTTACTATTTTTCTACCTATCGCAACACGATTAAATAGTACATTTACTAAATCGTAAATAAATAGGAACTTGCGTAGCTTGATGAGCTTTGCGAATAAATAGTAAATCAGTAAATAGTAAATCTATAAATAGTAAATATCTAAATAGTAAATTCCACCATTGTTGATTTATTTTCCACTGAGTGCATCGCAGAATGCCTTGTAGGTAGCATTGCGAATCCAGTCTCTTGTAGCACTGTCAATAGACCACATTCCAACAGGATCGGAATTGTCAACCATATTACCCTTGCAGATACCAGCCTGCTTGTCCTGTGGAATCTTTGACATATAGAGCTTGATTACTTCACCGTAGTAATTGGCAAGTCTCTCACGCTGCTCGACTGTAATGTCCTTTGCAGAAACATTTGCTCCGCCTGCATCCTGATACTTGATGTCGAAGTTAGAGATACGAACCAACTTACCTGTAGAAGCAAGATTGTCAAGAAGAGTGTTAAGAGAAGCCTCGTTTGCAGCCTGCTTGCTTCCATCCTCGCTATAGGTGAGATTGAGCTTTGCATTGATACCATCAATCTTTGCACCCTTGCTATCCCAGAGGTTAATCCAGTATCTAAGGCTCTCGAACTTCTTCTGCTCATCAAGACCAGACTCGCTGATGAAGAATCTCAACTTTGAAGCATCACCACCATACTTCTGATATGCCTCGCTTGCAATACGTGCTACGGCTGGAGCATAGTTCTCGCTACCGAGAATATCCTGCCAGAAGATGCTTGACTCAGAGTGCTTGATGTCATAGTTACCGTTCTCAAGAGTTGCCTTTGTATCGATAGGCTCGTCGATAAGGTCGAATGACTTGATACGTCCCTCGTTGATCTTCATCAGACCATCGCACCACGCATTGAGAGCATAGTTGATAGTATCTTTCTTCTCCTGCTCTGTCTGTGGACGGTGATTGTCAGGAGTATGTGCAACCATAACCTTCTTGATATAAATGATTGAGTTCTTGTTACCCTCAAGCATCATATAGCCGTTAGTTGCATTCTCTGCAGGTTTTGCCTCAATAACAAGCTTTACCCATTTGCCAGCCTTAATGTCAAACTTCTTATGATCACCTTTCTCCATAATCTTGTTATCAGCGAAAGTAAATCGAGCAGAAACATCCTTGTCAGCCTTGGCATAGAAAGTAACGGTATAAGTACCAAGCGGATCAACGTCAAAGTCCTCAACGATATAGACCTGTGAATTCTTTGGAATACTCAGAGCATTGTCATTACCATCATACTTCTCCTTAATTGTAGCAGTATTTTTCTTTGAAGTACCCGTGAACTCAGTCATTGTGGTGTAGTCAACAGTCTTATCCTCAATGGTGCTAACCTTGATCTCGATAGGAGAGGTAAGAGTCTTCAACCATCCGTCAGCCTGATTCTCATTTGCAACGAGCGGACTACCGAACACCTCACCACCAATCTCCTCAACATGGTCGAGAAGATCCTTCATGTCAAGGAAGTTCATAACACCCTTTTCGTTGATGATGGTACCAGACATAAGAGAGGTACCAAAGGCAATATTGTCGAAGTTGGTAACAGCAGCTGCATGTGCGAGTTCCTGCTTGTTGAACTCTGCCACCTTTAGTGTTGCACCGAGAGACATATTTGCATACTTTGCCCTGTCGATATACTCCTTGATAGGAGCATAGTCCTTGTATGGCTCAGAGAAGCTCGGATCTGGCGATGCATAAAAATCATCTGTTATGTCATACTTGGCACAAGAAACCGTAAGTGCTCCAGCTGCCAACATAAAGAGACCGTTTCTATAAATCTTTTTCATATTCTTAGCCTCCTATATTATTGTTGTTTAACGTATTTTGGAGAGAAGAACACTCTCTGGTTAGACTCACGTGTCTGTACAACGAGGGTATCGCTGGTTGAAACCCTGATCATACCACTACCAAACTCAACATCGTATGCCAGACGTAGGATGTCACGCTGAACAGGCTCACCATTGTTACTACCCCACTGGAAATCCTTATATTCACGTCTCTCTGTACCCTTAGCAATGAACTCACCAGAGCCAGATGCCTTTACACCGTCATCTTCGCATGATACAGAGCAGTTGTTGCCATCAAACGTGAGGATAAGGTTACAAGATGTTGAAGCACCAGAAGCAGTCTTGAATGAAACAGGGAAGATAGCCTGTGTCATATTCTTTGTCTTGATAGCGCAAACCTCATCATTAGCATTCACAGGATTTTCCTTAAGGTGCTCGAGGTCAGAGTTCACAAGCTTAAAGTCATGACGTACCACCTGATTTGTAACACCATTCTCTGTTACATTATCAACACCACGACGGATATACTTACCCTGCCATGGGTTCATGTACTTCACGCAGTAAAGCACATAGTCCTTTGCCAGAACATCCCAGTCCTCAGTATTGGTACGACTTGGAGTAAGTCCCTCACGAGGTGTACCTGTGAGAATGTGATCAATACCCTTTGCGCTCTTCATTACAAGAGGAATAACGTATGAATTTTCCACAGACTTAGGATCGCTGAAGAAAGCATCCGTGAACTGAACCTCTACATTACCACGTGAATCGCCATTGTATGCAATTACGTTTGAAGCAAGACTGTAGTGTGAAGCTGGCAGAGGAAGCACAGGATTTGCAGCGTTTCCACCCTCATCCACGAAATAGAGATTGTCACAGAGTGTCTCATCGACAGCAACTTCCACGAATGCGTCACGACCTCCATAGGCACCGCCCATAGTTGACCATATCTGGCACTTGTGCGCGTTGTCAAGAGTGTTGTCGTAGATATCATTGCCCAGTACGAGTGTACGCACAGGGAACTGATATGCGAAGTAGGCAGTTGTGCCTTCTTCATAGTCTGGGAACTCCTTGTCTGCATTATAGCAAGAAGTATAAGTGAGAGAGAGAGCTCCCAGGGCTACACCATATATACATTTTTTAAGTTTCATCATAATTTTATTTTCTGAAGTTTCGCAAACCTCAACTTCGGTTGGTTGTAAGGTTGTGAGGTTGTAAAGTCAGCATTGGTCATTAGCATTCCGGCCTTAAAACCTCAAAACCAGAAGACATTCAACTGGAGCTGTTGCGAAAGTTTAATGTTTTACTGCCAACCCTTATTCTGCTTGAGGTTGCTCCATTTTAGCACTTCACTCTTTGGAATTGGTCCGTACCACTGGTATGAGCTATCAAATACACGCTCCTCTACATCAATGATAGTATATGAGAGATTACCTTTGTCATCACGGTCAATCTGAACACCCCTGACACCCTCGTTGAGTGGCATCTGCCAACGACGGAGATCCCAGAAGCGCTTATTCTCAAAGCAAAGTTCAAGACGGCGCTCATTGCGGATAAGTTCAGTCATCTTTGACTGATCCTTAGCACACTCCTCAAGATATGCGTCACCCTCTGGAAGTGCTGCACCAACCTCGTTGGTTGCAAGTCCGGCACGCTCACGGATTGCCTTGATAACATCATATGCTGTGAAGCCAATGCCATTAGGATCACCAGTAGGACCCCATGCATCGTTTGCAGCCTCCGCGTATGCAAGGAAGATTTCTGTATAACGGATACGTGGATAGATGTGTGGCTGCTCAAGGAGAGAACTTGCCAACGGACTAACGTCATCACGAAGAAGCTTCTTCAGGTAATAGCCTGTACGTGTAGAAGTGCTGATGCAGTTGAGATTGTCTTCTATTTCATTCTTATCGGTTGGATATGTACCAGTAATGATAACACTTCTTCTGAAGGTCATACCATTATAGATAACGTTATCAGCAAGACGTGGGTCACGGTTAGCATAAGGATTCTTTGGATCGTAACCAGAGTTAGGATCGCTGATAGGACGACCGTTACGCATTGGGAAAGCATCAACAAGATTCTGTGATGGATTTACACGACCATTACCATAAAGAGATGGTGGAAAGTTATCTCTTTCCTGATTTGCATCCTTTGAACGGTCTGCGCGCCAGAGGATCTCAGGCATTTCAGCAGCTTCAGGATTAAGCATCTTGGTGTTCTTGTACCAGATATTACCTGTCTTGTCAAAGCCTTCCATACCACCAATACGCTTGAGCACGTTTGCACAGAGCGTTGCTGCCTCAGCTGATGTCACACCACTCTTCTCGCGGAAAGCAGGACTTGCAGCGAGAAGTGCAGCCTGTGCCTTGATAGCCTCGGCGATCTTACCTGACATGAGGTTCCTTGCCTTTGCACCAAACACGAGATTGTAACCTGTAATCTGAGCACCGTACTTGATATACTTCTGAGGAATCTCATCAGCACTCTTTATATCCTCATAATTCTGAGGAAGAAGAGCTACCGCGCTATCACAGTCAGCAAAGATCTGCTTTACACAAGCAGCAAATGTAGCACGTGGCTGGTTGAAGTCAGAACTTACATTTTCACGCAGTGTAAGCAATGGCACTCCATAGAGTTCCCCATCATCTGCATAGCCTCCATGAGCCTGAAGGAGATAATAGTAGAAGAGAGCACGAAGACCGAAAGCCTCACCCTTCAGGCGGTCAGCAAACATATGCTGCTTTGAAACCGCACTCGGTGCCCACCTAACATCTTCTACCTTTGTGAGGAAAAGATTGATGTACTGAATAGCATCCTTACAGCCATCCCACTGAGACATTGGGTTCTTTTCCGAAGACCATGCACCCTTAGCCATATCCTGATATTCACTGCTCTTTAAATTAGTTACAGCATCATCAGTAGCTATGTCAGTCTGGGTAGTTGTCATATAAGGAAGACGGTCGTAGCCGTATATCAGCAGACCATGTGCATACTTAGACTCATCGTACATGACATCCTCCGAACGAGTGTTCTCGTCTGCAGGCTCAAACATGTCATCGCATGAGCAGATAGCGAGGCTACCAATAAAATATAATATAATGTTTCTTATCTTCATTTTATTATTGTTTTTTTAGAGGGTTACCTTAACACCGAGATTATAGAAACGTGTCTGTGGTGCAGAACCAACATTTGTCTCCATCAACTTGCGCCACTTGGCGATTGTGAGAAGGTCGTTTCCGTTCACATAAACAGAGAGAGCCTTTACGATCTTTCCATTGAACATCTTCTCTGGGAAATCGTATGTCAACTGTACCTTGCGGAGGTTGATACGGTCAGTGCTATACATCCAGAAAGTAGAAGCAGCAGCGTTATTAGCTGAACTCAGTGAAGTAAGACGTGGATGAGTAGCATTTTCAGTATTATTAGGAGTCCAACGGCCCAACACCTCTATAGAGTACTTAGAGTCTCCGCTCATATAGTAATAGCCGTTGTTTCTCATAGCATAAGCACCGAACTGAGCATTACCAAGAACAAAGAGAGTGAAATCCTTATACTTGAGTGTAAGGTTCATACCGAGAGTAACAGGAGAGCCGAAACGATCATCCTTACCGAGGTAAACCTGATCCTTTTCGTTAATGACCTTATCATTATTCATATCCTGATATTTCAAATCACCAGGCTGAATGGTACCACCGATTGCAGGTCTTGGAAGATCTGACTTCAAGGTGTATTTTTTCTTGCCATCAGTAGTAGTTGAGATATCGAAATCGTTCTCAGAATAGAAGCCGAGACAATTGTAGCCCCAAATAGCACCAATAGGCTTTCCTTCCCTATACTGGTAATCATCATCGTGAAGCTCATCATACTTCTTGGTATTTGTGTAGAGATATGTACCAACAACACCAAGAGTAGCGTCAACCTCACCAAACTTCTTATGAGCAGTTACGCTGAAGTCAAGTCCCTTACGATTGTAGATGTTATTGTTGATCGCAGGCTTGAAAGAACTTCCAGAAAGACCATTCTGCAAGTGTGAAGGGAATGTAGTTGGATCCTGGATGATATAGCCAGTCATGTCTGTATTGAAGAATGAAAGCTCTGTTGTAATCAGCTTGTTGAGGAACGAAGCGCGAAGATTTACAGAGAGTTCCTTACGATGAATGAAGTCAAGGATTGGGTTGATACCAGCTGTAGAATAAGCACGTTCTGTACTTACGCCCTCATTCCATGCAAAGCTACTACCAGCAGTTTTCCACACATCATCGTAGATATAATACTGCCTATCACCCATATAGATATCAATATCCTCGTTCAGATTGCTATATGAAGCACTGAGCAAGAGGTCATCAACAACCTTATTATCCTTAAGGAAATTCTCCTTGGCGATATTCCAGCCAATAGTGAATGATGGTGAGATAGCCTCACGATTTCCCTTTGGAAGACGTGCAGAATGCACAGCAGCCATTGTAACGTCAGCAAAGTAACGCCCCATAAAGTCGTAACCAGCCTGAAGACCTAAGTTGGCATTTGCATAGCGATGGTATTCGCCACTGGCTGTAGTGGTGAACATATTTGCGAGAAGCATACCTGTTACGTGGTGCTTGTCTGCAAATGTGTTGTCATAATTAAAATGACCGTTCCAACTGATTGTCTGACGATACTTTGTGTTTGACATACCCATGTGACCAGTCACAATCTCATCATTCTGCTGGGTAAGCCCAACAATAATGTCGTCTGAGTTATAGTTACTCCATGTAGGAATGAATACAGCGTACTTGTTGTCGTATGAAAGATCATAGTCTGCAGTATAGTCAATGGCAAACTGGGTTCTGAATGTCAAGCCCTTCACGAACTTGTTCATATCATAGTCGATACCTGCATCGAACTGGAACTGACGGCTTGCACCTGTTGTCTTACCACCGAAATAGCAGTCAGCAATAGCATTTGTCTGGTTAGCTTTTGTACCGCCAGGGAAATACTTTCCATCGACAACGTTAAGAGACTTACCAATAATAGCAAGAGCCTTAGAGGCGTTAGGGTCAATCATATCAACAGGAATCAGCGGTGCTGCATTCTCTGGGAAGTTTGGACGCATGGTTGATGCCTCCTTCCAAAAATCACCCTTGTTCTTGTTTGCATTATAGAACGCAGCGCTTACATTGGCAAAGCCCCTCACATACTTGTTAACAACGAGATCCACATTACCACGCACGCTTAAACGGTCTGTATAGTTATCCTTTGCAGGACCGAAGTTGAGAAGGTCCTCAATGCGATAGTAGTTGATGTTGGTGTAGAAGTGAGCACGAGTACCACCACCCTGGATTTCCAAAGTACCCTCTGAACGGTTGTATGCCTTACGGATATACTCGTCAGAATAGTAGTTTACGTTTGGATAACGATATGGGTTGATGCCAGAAGCATGGTTGTAGATATCCTGCTGGCTATATCTTGGCTCAAGTCCATCGTTAAGACGTGCCTCATTATAGAGTGTCATGTACTGGGCAGAACCGAGATAGTCAGGGAATGCCTTTGCTACGTGCCAGCCAGTGTTGGCATTGGCAGTAATCTGAAGACCATCAACCTTACCACGCTTTGTAGTGATAAGGATAGCACCCTTTGCAGCCTTTGCACCATAGAGCACAACAGCCTGAGCACCCTTGAGGAATGTCACCTGCTCGATCTCAGAAGGGAGCACGTTGTTTGACGGACGCTTCACACCATCGATGATAACGAGAGGAAGGTTGCCGTTGTCGTTTGTGTCCAGACGATCATTGTCCATGCCCCAAAGGCAGTTGCCAGTCCATCCACCTACAAGACCATAGAGGTCATCAAGGCTACCAACGGTATAATCCTTTTTCTGCAGCTCCTCCATATCAACGTAGGAAATGCCTCCGAGAAGTTGGTTGGCATCCACATCGCGGAAAGCGACATGAACCTTCTTTTTTGCCGAGATTGTATCAGCACTGACAGCGTCCTGGGCATTGACCATCAGTGGAGATGCAGCAAGCATGGCAAGGAGTAATATATTTGTTTTTTTATTATTCATAAAAATTGTCTATTTATTTTGAGGTTTTGGAGATTTTCAGGTTTGGAGGTTTTGAGGTTTGCAGATATCATCTGACCTTATAACCTCACAACCTTATAACCTTACAACCTTTATCAGATTTTACCATCCTGGATTCTGAACAAATCCTTCATATAGATATGTATCCTTGTCAGGAAGTGGGAACCAGTAGTGCTTAGACTCAAGACGACGGGTGATGAGTTCCTCCTTGTGGAAGTTAGCCACCTGTGCATCCTTGGGATCATGATTCTTAAACCAGTCATCCTTTTCCAGACGCTCGAACTCGTGAGAGTACTTCACTGTGTAAGGAGGCTCGGTAAGGAGAAGCCAACGCTGAAGGTCGCACCAACGGAAGCCTTCAAAGGCAAGCTCAACTGCACGCTCACGACGCACCTCGTCAAGGAAGTGCTCCTTAGTGTCAAGGAAGTTAGCCTGAACGTGCTCCATTGGATAGTCGTCAGAGTTCACACGGTCGCGAAGTGCATTGATTGCATCAACGGCAGACAATGAACAATAGTCAGAGCTTGACTTAGGACCACCTACAACACCCTGTGCCTCTGCATACATAAGATAGATGTCAGCAAGACGCATATAAGGGAGGTATGACTGGAAAGCGTAATCCCAATCGTACCATCTGTCACCTTCGTTACACTGGTGAGGCACGAGCTTCTGAATGAAGTAGCCGGTGCTACTTGCATTATCTACAGCACGCTCTGCACCACCTGTATAGAGTGGGCAGTACTCAAGTTTCTTCTGATCGGCACTGAGACCTTCCGTCTGGAGTACATAATGGAAACCGTCGAAGATTATGTCGTGATAGAAACGTGGATCACGGTTCTTATAAGGATGTGTAGGATCCCAACCAGACTCAGGGTTAAGAACATATACACCATTCTGCACGATATAGATTGGCTGACCGTTAGCCATACCGTACTGGTCGATGAGGTTTGCTGTTGGGTGGTGGATGATGTTATCATGAGCCACAAGACCGGCAACCTTAGGACCGAAAATCTTTGCGCAGTTCCAGTTAGCAGAATTTGCACCAGGATATGCACCACGGAAGATAGCCTCCGTAGAACCTGGCATATTCCAGCTCTGCTTTACAGTATAGAAGATGTCAGAGTAGCAAGACTCAGCATTTGGATCACGCTCGTGGTCATAGAGGTTTGAATACTTGAACTCAGCAAGCTTATACTGTACCTGTCCTCTACCAACCATTTCAAGGAGTCTGCCAAATACATCAGCAGCCTTCTTGCAATATTCTACGTCATAGTCGTAGGTCTTGCCATTAGAACTTGCGCCCAAAAGCTGTGCAACGCCACCATTCTTGGTCTTCTCAAACTCCTTCATGAGTGGAGAACCAGCCCAAAGATAGCACTTGCCAAGATAGCAGAGAGCCATGAACTTATTGATACGGAGATCATTCTTACCAGAGGTCTGCTGACCTGCAAGTGTCTCATCCCAGCTCATAGGAAGAAGGTCGGCAGCCTTCTGGAAGTCCTCTGCACAGCGATTTGCACACTCCTGGAAAGAAAGACGTGGAAGCTCAGGAATAGCATTTGACTCGAAAGCCTCGTCAATATATGGAAGACCACCCCAATAGCACATAAGTTCGAAGTGCCACCATGCACGGAAGAAATACATCTGTCCGAGAAGGAGGTCACGCTCCTCGTCTGTACCGATGAGTGACTTGATATTGGCAATACCCATGTTACACTTACGGATGCTATACCAAGAGTTCTTCCAGAGCGAGTTGCTGTTACCATTAAGCCAGCACTGGGTATTTTCCCACCAGTTACGGTAGTTACCGAGGTCAACCTGGTGATCCATGTGAGCATAGCCCTCAGGATTGTGAACGGCATCATCACCAAAGTTCCATGCGGTACAATAGTTAATCTTCTCCTTATCAGGAATCAGACTATATATTTCCTCTATATATCCCTGGAAGTTACGGAAATTCTTGAATGCCTCATCCTCTGCAACGATAGACTCAGGATCCTTGTCGAGCCAATCGGTACATGATGTAAAGGAAACACTGCCAGCCACAAGGAGCAGCGAACCGCACAAGAGGGATTTTATGTTGTTATAATATTTCATATTGTTGATTACGAATTACGAATTACGAGTTACGAGTATTAATTACTAATTACAAGTTACGAATTACGAATTACCTCTAAACTCTAACCTCTAAACTCTAAACCCTAAACTCTAAACTTTACATATAAAGCTTGAATCCGAAGTTATAACGTCTTACAGTTGGGTAGGCACCACCACCGCCACTGAATCCATAGTTACTCTCACGGTCGTCAGGCATCTTTGTGATAAGGAAGAGGTTGTTACCATTGACATATAGCTTCAGGCTTGAGAAACCGAGCTTCTTGATCCAGCCCTTAGACCATGTGTAAGCAAGCTCCACGTTCTTGAGTCGGAAATATGAACCATCGTAGAGATACTGAGTACCATCATTGTATGAAACCTGAGTTGTGAAGCGTGGAACAACAACGTCACCACCTGCATCTACAGGATTCCACCATGTACCATTGTCGAATACTGTGAGGAGCTTATTGTTGAATGAAGGAAGGCCAACGTCACGTGTAACACCTGTTACGCCATAGAACTGAGCGAACATGCTCCAGCCTTTCCACTCCCAACCGATAGTTGCATTATAGGTATGCTCTGGAGTTCCTGTATAACCATAAGGAGCCTTATCGTTAGTCTCATCAACCTTACCATCACCATTGAAGTCAACGATATAGTGGTCGCCAATAAGAACCTGAGCATCATCCTTCTCACGCTCTGGAGAACTGTAAAGCTCATCGTATGTACGAATGAAGCCATTGTCGATAAATTCACGATACTGTCCCTGAGAATAGCCCTTATCCTTACGGTAGCTTGGAATAAGCTCTGGGTCATCCTTCAAAATGATATCATTGTGAGCATAGGTGTAGTTACCATTTGCCCAGAAGCGCATACCATTCTCCAATACCTTGTTGAAACGAAGCTCAAGCTCGAAACCGTAGTTCTTAATCTTACCCTTGTTGATATCAGGAGTTACAGCTGCACCATAGAATGAAGGTACAGAACGGTTGGCACCAGAGATGAAGATGTCATAGCGGTCATCACGGAAGTAGTCGAAGCTACCTGCGAACATACCACCGAGAATAGCATAGTCGAAACCGATGTTCTTCTTACTTACTGTTGCCCAACGAAGATCTGGAGCGGCAATACGAGCCTCCTTATAGCCTGTGAATGGGCTGTCAGAACCATCAATAGCAACCTTGTAAGGACCAATTACTGACCACTCAGTCAGGTATGCCCAACGAGCACCTGCACTATCATCACCGATTTCACCGATAGAACCACGAATCTTGAACATATCGATGATATGCTTGTCCCTGAGCCACTTCATGAACTTCTCCTCTGAAATCATCCAGCCTGCTGCACCTGAGCAGAAGAACACGAAACGATTGTCTGGAGAGAACTTCTGTGAACCATTGTAGGCACCGTTGAACTCAGCAAAATACTTGCTCTTCAAGTCGTATGTGGTACGGAACACCCAGTCCTCACGACGATTCTCAAGCTCAGTATTGTAGGCATCCATACGACGCTTCCAGCTACCCATGAGAGATACGTTGTGCACACCGAACTGACGAGCCCAGTTGAGCTGCAATGACATTTCTGTTGCACGAGATGTCCTGCTCACCTTACCTGCATTAGGTGACCAGTCACGGCTCTCGTAGAAGTCGAAACCAGTCTTAGCATCAACAGTTGTCTCATAGAGAAGCTGACCATCCTCTGGAAGCATATATGCCTTCTTTGTCTTGTGCTGGTCAACAATACCACGCTCACCCTCATCAATCTGGTTATCCCAAGAAACTGCACCACGAGCATTAAGACCCTTAGTAATGAAGTCAAGGTTCTGCTCGAGAACGAAGTCGGTAAAGATACGTGTGATGGTCTTCAACTCATAACCACAGTTTGCCACGTTCATTGGAGAGTTTGCAATATTAGAAACCAATGGGTAGTAGCCCCATGATGCGTCAGAGAACTGAACAGGGAAGAGGTTTGGAGCCATACCATACGCACCAGCCCAGTTCTGCTGCTGGAAGAACTCACCATTATTACCATAATAATAACGTGGAGTCTTCTGCTGTGCATTAGAACCAGCCAGACTAACCTTGAAAGTAGTTGACTTTGTAATAGTGAAATCAAGGTTTGAACGTGCGTTCAGACGGTTGTAGGTATAACCACCCTCATAGCCTTGACGGTTATCCCAGATCTTGGTCATATCACCCTCGTTCTGGAAGTCGAATGCAACGAAATACTTTACATACTTTGTACCACCAGAGATATTGAGGTTTGTATTGTATGACAGAGCGAAATCCTTGAACATTTCTTCCTGCCAATCTACGTTAGGATAACGCTCAGCCTGGCTGTAGTCGCCAAGGTAGTTACCATTGGCATCTTTGTTTGCCTTTACTGTATGATCTTGATTGCGGAAGTTATTGATGAATGTCTGAGGACGATAGTATGCCCATGAAGCATCGCCACCAATGGCAAGCTCATGCTCGATTGCCTGGTTGCGGTACATATAGCCATCGTAAGAGTCGTACTTGCGAGGAAGCTTTGACACCGCTTTCAGCGTAGCGTTGAAGCCGACATCAATTCTTGCCTTACCTTCCACACCACGCTTTGTAGTAATAAGGATTACACCGTTAGCACCCTTCACACCATAGATAGCAGTAGCAGATGCGTCCTTCAGCACAGATACCGTAGCAACAGATGTGATATCAACGGCCTTGATCTCACGCTCTACACCATCCACAAGGATAAGAGGCTGAGCATCAGTATTCCAAGCTGCCGCACCACGAATGTAGATACGTGGATCCTCTTCACCAGGCTGACCTGTAGAAGCGATTGTGGCAACACCCGGAAGGTTACCAGTGAGGGCAGCACCCACACTACCGATACCAGCTGCACGCTCAAGCACCTCACCTGTTGTCTGCGTGATAGCACCAACGACTGATGCTTTCTTCTGCTGGCCGTAACCAACGACAACGAGTTCCTCAAGCTGTGAGTCATCCTCTTCAAGAGTCACCTTGTTGTTCTTGTCAGAAGACACCTTCAGTTCCTTCTCCTTCATACCAACGTAAGAGATAACAACAGTACCCTTACCTCCCGGCATCTTGAGCGAGAAGTTTCCGTCAAGGTCGGTAATGGTGGCATTCTGCTTGTTGTCCTTCTGAACAACCGTAGCACCGATAACCGCATCACCATTGTTGTCAATGACTGTACCCTTGACTAATTCCTGAGCGAATGACGGTATTGCGAAAACCATCATCAGCAAAACAAGAATCGATGTTTTTGACGACACCCTGCGCATGGCAAGATCTAACATCTTTTTCAGATTTTTTGTCATTTTCGATTTAGGTTAATATTTGTTTATGATTATTTCTTTTCAACTTGATTTAGTAAAGCTCCTTTCGACCTCAGACTTTAGTCCTCGGCTTCAAAAGCGATGCAAAGATACAGAAATTAAACAATATTATAAAAAAAAGACGTAACTTTATGCTATTTTCTCGTTACATTTCTTTTCGCTAAATGTTACCTCAATTTTCAGATTTGTAACACAAATATCAAATAAACATATTCAGAGCACGATTTTAGTATCAAAAACACACGATAGTAATTTGTAATAATTACAAGTGTTTTTTGACACTTTTGCGCTTTTGTACGTCACATTTTCAGGACGAATAACGTAGGATAAACATAATTTAAGTATTGTCTCACCAATGGCATTTAGTGGAAAATAGAAAAACACTAACATATAATCATTGTTAAAAACAAGAGGCTCATCATATCAGATATGATTTTTTTTCGTACTTTTGCAAAGTAAACATCCAACTAATATTAACTATGACAATAAAAAATTTCATTCTCGGTGCAATAGCATCGCTTCTGCTCGTTTCATGTGGCACTACATCTACTGTGCCTATTACTGGCAGAAAACACACTCTCTTGTATGATGACGGTCAGATTTTGAGTCTCAGCAAGCAACAGTATAGTGAGGTGATTCAGAAATCAACGCTTTCAAAAGATGCCACAAAGACGGCAATGGTGAAACGTGTTGGTGAGAGACTGGCTAAGGCTGTTGAAACCTACCTTAGGGAAAACGGAGCTGCCAACGATCTGCAATACTATGAATGGGAGTTCAATCTCGTGAAGAGCGATGAGGTGAACGCTTTTTGTATGCCAGGCGGTAAGATTGTCGTGTATGAGGGAATCCTGCCAGTAACACAAGACGAGGCCGGACTTGCCATCGTTCTTGGTCATGAGATTGCTCATGCCGTAGCAAAGCATTCAGCAGAACAGATGTCAAAGCAGGCCCGTCAACAGCAGGCTGTACAAATAGGTGGCGCTCTTCTCGGAATGGCTGGTGCATCACAGCAGACGACATCAATAGCCAATATGGCTTCACAGTTAGGCTTCAACTTTGCCAACCTGAAATACAGCCGCGATAACGAGACTGAGGCTGACCGCATAGGACTCGTCTTTGCAGCTATGGCTGGCTATGATCCAAACAAGGCTCTTGAGTTCTGGCAGCGCATGGCTTCTATGTCAACTTCAAACCAGAGCGAGATTTTCAGCGACCACCCAAGCGACGCTACTCGTATCGCAGCTCTTCAGCAAGTTATTCCAGAGGCTATGAAATACTATAAGCCAGTAACCACCACAACAACAAAGACAACGGCAAAGAAGACAACGACAAAGAAGAAGACAACAACAACCAAAAAGAAAACAAAATAATTACGAATTACCTTCATAATTACGAATTACCTAGATACTTTTTTAACTATTTAACTATTTACTATGTACTATTTATGTACTATTTCTTATCGCGATGGGCATTGACTATTTGTGATTGGCGAAAATAGTAAATAAATAGTAAATAGTAAATTCGTAAATAGTAAATGTTGAAAACAGGTAATTCGTAATTGTTTTTTACCTTTTCCTTGCGTTTAGTCGAGATTTGATAGAACGTACACTTGAAGCGCTTATGCTCAGAATCTCCTGAATCTTTGCATCTGAATGCCCCATATCACATAATATAAGGTACGTGAAGGCTCTTGGAGTAAGCTTATCGTACTCTTCCGTCCATTGCTTATACTTCGCAGGATAGAAGAGCATTACATAGTCAATAAGATACGAGTCGGCATCCTTGAGATCGTAAGGCATAGGATTTCCATCTGATAAAGACAAATACAGTCCCCTACCCTTCTGCATTCTTTCCATCAACCGTTCCTGAATACTATCTATCTGACGGCGAAGCATATCCGCCTCGCGCTTGTTATCTGAATTGGTTGTCTGAAGATCATCGAGCATCTGCTGATATTCGTCTATTGAGTTCTGCAACATAGACGTCACACTCTCATAGGCATATTCCTTGTCCTGTTGCTTTGCTTTTACAAGATAGACCACCAAAGCGATGATAGCAGCAACGAGAACAATGACAATCAAGACATTGGCCAGACTATTCCTCATCTTTGCAGCCCCCTCAAGCTGCTTTTTCCCTATAGTGATTTTCATAGAGTCACAAGCCACAAGGTTATGATGATAAATCTTTGTGGCTGAGACCATCTGACCATCATTCAACAAAGACAACGTTAGCTTTTTGCATCTGTCATCAAGATGCGACATTACCTTTTCCTTGCCTGGGATAGTATCCTTCATAGCAGCCATAAGGAATTTTCTTGCCCTTGCCGTATCGCCCTTCGTGGCATATTTAGCCGCCATACTTGCCAAAATAGTCTTCAGCGACGGACGTCTATCCTTTTCATCCGTCACCTTATAATATTTCTTCATAGCTGCAAGGATGGTCTTTTCTGTAGCGGCGGAATCCCTCGAATCTATTACTGCATTGATAGCCACACATATAGCATCCCTATTCTTTGTCTCCACAGCTGCATCAAGAAGACTATCAGCAAATTGAGGAGTAAGGACAATATATCTCCCCAAGGTATCCTTGTGTATATTTGACAATAGGAACTCTCTTTGCTCGTAAACAGCATCATCACCGCCCTCCCGATCCTTACAACAAGTCAGGAAGACGATGACAAAGAGTCCGATGAATATGCCTATTAATTTTCTCATTTTTATCGTGAGGACAAAAGTAAACAAAAAATCCCATTCTTCCAAAGAAAAACGCTAAAAGTTTTCCCTATGTAGGCAAAAATTCACAAGGAAACTACTCTATAAAAAAGCCAAACATTCTTCACTTCTTTTCCAATGTAGCTCCATCACAGTTCCATCACAGTTCCATCGCTTCTCCATCGAAACGATGGAGAAGCGATGGAGTAACGATGGAGTAACGATGGAGTATCTTAGGAGGAAGAGCCTAAGAAGAACGAGCGTTTTATTGTAGTCGGAAGGTGACAGGAAGGGTGTATTTCACTCTAACTGACTGCCCATTCTGTCGGCCAGGAATCCACTTAGGCATAGCAGAAACCACACGTATTGCTTCCTTGTCGAGAGAAGGATCAACACCTTTCGCAATACGGATATCGCTTACACTACCGTCACGTTCTACTACGAAAGTGCATATAACACGTCCTTGAATGCCATTCTCCTCAGCTACAGGAGGATACTTGATGTTTTTGCTCAAGTATTGCATCAAGGCACTCATACCACCTGGGAAAGTCGGCATCTGCTCAACGACCTCAAATATCACATTCTCCTCCGCCTTAGGTTTAACAGGCTCTGTAACAAGAACTTCCTTAGCATGTAGGACTTCACCTGTTTCGGAATTTCCGATAACATCAAAAGCCGCAATAGCAACCTTAGAACTCATAAGTTCCTCCTGAGTTCTCATCTGGTCTTCAGGATCCACCTCATCGTCCTTCTTTATTACAGGAGCCGTGAACTTGATAGAGTTGATAACCTTCTCCACCACTTTCTCAACTTCCTCCTGCTTTACAGGCTCGGCACGCTTCACTTCTGGAGCCTTGTTAGTAAGTTTGGAGGCTTCCATTCCATGATCATATACAACTACATGAGGACCACATACATACTCATCATACACACTCTTAGCAACGAGCAAACCAACCACAGCCGCAACCAATACTAATATTATTAATATAGAAGCGATGTTTCTATTACTTGTCTGCTGACGAAGAATATAAGCTCCATACTCTTTGTTACGGTTCTCAAACAAAAGGTCTGACCATTCATTTGAAATAAGATCAATCTGTGTCATAAGTCAATAGTTTTAAAGGATTAATAATTCGGTTTTCTGAGAGCAAAGAATTCTTCACTCGAAAGAAAAAGTGCGTGTCAGCTATCGAAGGCTGGCGCACGTTCTTCGATCTTCTGAGAGCAAAGTTATGGATAAAGATTTTTCCTCGCAAGCATTTTTTCGTTTATTTTCTCATGGTGTTGCAAGCTCATTTTTCGTCTTTCTTATTTATAAACATCTATTTTTCAACACATTACAAACGCAACCATTTTTATCCTCAAAACCTCATTTGCAACACTCTACAGCTATAATCACCCCATAGAAATGAATGCAACACATAAAAAAAAACTTACATACAAGCGAAATGTACATAAGTCTTTACTGGTAAATTGTATATGTTTTAGCTTTTGGGCTTACCCCTAAAACTATTGCGAGCATTGCCCGATTCACAATTCTGGCAAAGCAATTCCGTAGCCTTATGATGCTGAAAGCCCTCAACCATAGCTTTGGCACGTGGAGAATCGAGGATTTCGTCAAGAGACTGGGTAAACAGATTGCCAAGCGTGATGTCTCCGTCATGATCCATACAACATGGCACAAGACTGCCATCCGAAAGAATGCCAATCTGCTTGTGGAGAGCCTTGCAGAAAACAGAATGAGAGGCCTCTTCCTTTCTTGCCTCTGGCCACTCAAATTTTCTATCAAACTCAAGATATAGGTTATCACAAAGGCGATAACCATCAGGACGCTCTTTCCAAGGTTTTGGCACGTATTGTTCCAAGAGGTGCATAACTTGTTCGTTCTCGCTCTCCTTACCCCCTTGATTCCATAGTCTTAGCACAACACACGTGCCTTGCCTTGCTGCGGGAATGGAAAACTGCATTACCTTATCTATATATTCCGCAAGAATGCCCTTGCCATTACTCTCGTGAGAATGCAGAGACAACTGAATCTTATGGGGTAATGGGTGATGGGTGTTAGGTGATGGTAGCTTATCAAGCAACGTGCCGTTGGATGTAAGTACGGTACGGAAGCCCTTCTCACGTGCCATTCTTATGAAATCAGGCAGATGTGGGTGGAGCAAAGGCTCACCCATAAGATGAAAATACAGGAATATCACCCTCCCACGAAGTTTATCGGTGAGAAGGTCGAACTCCTCAACTGTCAGTTGTCGGCTCTGCCGTTTGTGCTTCGGACAGAAATCACAGTTGA
This sequence comes from uncultured Bacteroidales bacterium, assembly GCA_902778265.1. Classification (GTDB taxonomy): domain Bacteria; phylum Bacteroidota; class Bacteroidia; order Bacteroidales; family Bacteroidaceae; genus Prevotella. Next base: position 21,594 of record CACYXI010000022.1, read on the forward strand.
GGTTGCAAACGTTGGTTATCTCTATATAGCAGCGGTCAATCAATTTAATTACGAATTACAAAGTACGAATTACCTGTATTCAATTACGATTTACGAATTTATCATTTACAATTTGGTAAATTTACTATTTTTTGCCAATCACAAATAGTCAATGCCTACCGCGATAAGAAATAGTACATAAATAGTACATTGTAAATAGTTAAATAGTAAAAACTAAATAGGTAATTCGTAATTAGTAATTGAAAATAGGTAAATATTTTCTTTTTGCTTGCAAAGTTACAAAAAATAATCGTTTTTCCCGTCTTTTTCTTGGTTTATTCATTTTCTTTTTTTACCTTTGCATCAAATCATCAATTTAATACTGTCTTATCCTATTTCTATGATAAAAATTCTAAGCGTGGATGATGAGCTGGACCTTGAGCTCCTGCTAACCCAGTATTTCCGCAGAAAAATACGCAAAGGTGAATATGAGTTCTTCTTTGCTCATAACGGTTTGGAGGCTATGCAGATGCTTCTGCAACATCCTGACATTGACATCGTACTCTCTGACATCAATATGCCAGAGATGGACGGTCTGACTCTTCTAAAGAAGATAAAGGATCGCAACAACCCTGCCCTGAAGGTGGTTATGGTGAGTGCATACGGCGAGATGAGCAATATCCGTCAGGCTATGAACAATGGTGCCTTTGACTTTGCCACCAAACCTATCGACCTTGACGACCTGCAGCGCACCATAGATAAGGCTCAGGCGGAAATTGAGTTTGTCAAGCAGTCGCAAAAAGAACACGGACAACTCGAGGACATCAAGGCAGACCTCAGTCTTGCAGCCGAGGTGCAGTTAGCGATTCTGCCACGCGAGTTCCCTCCATTCCCAGATATAGTCTCTGACGTGGATATTTATGCCACGATGAAGCCAGCCAAGGATGTGGGTGGCGATTTCTACGATTTCTTCCGTATTGACGATGACCATCTCGGCTTCGTAATGGCTGATGTATCGGGCAAGGGCGTGCCAGCCTCCCTGTTCATGACCATGAGCTATACGCTATTACGCTTCACGGGAACTAAGAGTCTGAACCCTGTTTCTACGGTCTCAGACTCTAACGACATGCTTTCAAGGGAGAGTTTCGACTCTATGTTCGTTACCCTCTTCTATGGCGTGTATAACATCCGCACGGGTGAGGTTCACTATGTCAATGCAGGGCATAATCCGCCTTATCTGCTAAAGGCTGACGGCAAAGTACAAATGCTTCCAAACTCAAATAACATCTGTATGGGTGTTACGGAAGGTTTCCCTTATCAGGAAAGTACCCTGACGCTGAATAAGGGTGATATTCTCGTCACCTTTACCGATGGCGTTACGGAGGCATGTGATCCAACCAACAACCTATATGGTGAGGAGCGACTTGAAGCCCTGCTTGCCACTCAGAGCGGCAATACAGCCGAACAGGTCACTTCTGCCATTAACGATGCCGTAAATGCTCATGCTAATGGTGCGGAGCAGAGTGATGATATCACGGTGTTGGTAATTAAGAGAAAGTAAAGATAAATGAAAAATTATAAAATGAAAAATGAAAAATGAAAAATACAAATTACACTTGGAAGTGAATAGTTAATAGTGAAAAGTGAAGAATTTTTAATACTGGTAGCCACCAGAACGAGGTTCCCACAAAGGCGTTAGCTGTATTAAGTATTATTATCTATTCGTTATTCACTATTCACTAAAACACTAACTTGTATTTTTCATTTTTCACTTTTCATTTTATAATTTAACAGGTCACATTGGCACAGAGCAAGAAGATACGAAATCGGATGCTATCCTTCGGACGAAAGTTCGGCATCTGGGCTGGTATCGTAGCAATAGGCTGCGGTGCCACCTATATCGTGTGCCAACAGACATACGAGGCTCAGATAGCCGAGCTTCAGGAAGAGATTTCCGACCTCCGAAAGAAAGAGCTTCAGGCAAAGGTTACGCAACGTGTCAGCGAGCAGATGGAGGATATTGCTTTCCAACAAAAAGATATCTCTGACAAACAGCGCGAAGAGGCTGTGAAACAGTCACGTATCGCTGATATGGAGCGTGGCAAGGCTGAGATTGAGAGAGGTCTTGCACAACAGGCTCAGGCAAAAGCCGTACAGGCAGCAGAACAGGCCGATCAGATGCGTATCGTGGCTGAGAATCAGAGTGAACTTGCCACCCATAACATGATGGAGGCAGAAAAGGCGCGTGCCAAGGCTGACACGCTTTTCTATCTGTCTATGGGCAACTCCCTGGCTCAGTCAGCTCTTGCCAAGGGTAGCGTGGCATCTGATATTTCCCGACTACTCTCATACGCTTCATGGCACTATACCAAGCAGTATGGCGGCTATGAGAACTCCGACAACGTATATAAGGCTCTTCTGTATTCATCTAACTCTTCAGAAAAACTCAACACGGAGCTGAAGGGCAACGTGAGAAACGTAGAGATAATCAATATAGATGGTGCACGCTGGATTCTGGGCGTAACTGACTATGGAGAGGTTATTCTCTACAACGATGCACGTGAGCATCGCCAGTTCAATGTTGACAATGCCCCATTCCGTGGCGTGGCTATGCTTAGTGCCAACCGTTATGCCGCCTTGACCTCCGATGGCAAGGTGGTGGTGATGGAGTTTAGTGGTGCACGTAATCCGCAGATGAAGGTGGTAGGCGTGATAAAACTTGGCGCTGGGGTATGGAAAGGCATTTGTGCTATGGGCAAGAACATACTTGCCGTGATGAGCAACAACTCGCTCGTTTGGCTCGATGGGAGGTCGATGGGAGTAAAGGCCGTAAACAAACTTGAGCCACGCCTTCATACGCTTGGCTCTGAGGTAGAGACTGGAATCCTACATCTCTTCGGAACTCACGGACTACACTATGTGGCATCTGTATCAAATCTCGGTCAATGCCAACGCTCAGACCTTACCGCAGTAAAGGAACTGGTAACGTCATATTACCATAACAACCAGAATGGCAGTCACTTACTCGGCACGGAATCGGGAGAGATATACGTAATAGACAGAAATGGGCGCGTAATGAGCACGATGAGCGGTCACACAGGTGCCATTACCTCGATAAAGGCATTAAACCAATCTGTTGTATCAACAAGCTACGACCACACCATGCGTTTCTGGTCGTTTGCAAGTATGACATCCATAGCAGAATCGATAGAATTTCGTTTTGAGTCATGGCCTTTGTCGTTTGTGGTTGATAATGACTCACAGATGATATGGATTGGCAACGAGGCTGGCAAGATGAACCGTTTCTGCACTTCCGCAACAAAGAATGCCATTGCGACCCAGGCATTACTCAACCGTGAGTTCACAAAGGATGAGTGGAACTACTATATCGGGAAGTCTGTGCCTTACCGCACGTTTATGAAGACTAAATGAAAAATGAAAAGTAAATAATGAAAAATACAAGTTAGTATTGTTCGCTATAATTTTTCGCAACAAATGACAATCTGTATTTTTCAATATTCATCTTTCAAAAAATAATTGGATATGCAATATTGATAAAAATGAGAAATGAGAAATTAAATAGAATCAAGCTAAAGGCAAAAGGTGAAGGGCGAAAGTCTTTTGCCCTCTACCATATTCAGCTTTTCCACATTCTGTATTTTTCATTTTTCATTTTTCATTTTTCATTTATTAATTGCCTCAAGCTAAACGCAGAGGGTCGTGGCATTCCTTTCTTCCGCAATTTCTCATCGAAGGAATACATGGCGCACAACCGCAACTACGATGTTGCGTGCGATGAGTATGGCACTATCTTCGTTGCCAATTTCGAAGGCCTACTATACTACGATGGTGCCACATGGCGAAAGATCCATACACCTGGTATCAGTCGTGTAACACGCTTGGCACGAGGCGAGGACGGACGCATCTGGGTAGGCGGATATAACGTGTTCGGCTATCTGAAGCCCGACCGACAAGGCTGCATCAAGCTCCATACCATCGTTTCAGATGTCAACAAGGGCGCACTATCAGAAGTGGATTTCATCAAGGTTGCGAAAAAGAAGGTGTATGTGCATACCACAGCAAGCAAGTCGTATGAAGTGGTGGATGATAAGGAACTCAAGGAATTAAAGCATGATGGAGAAAGCATCTTTACCGCAGGTGTCGATTCCGTCAGTAAGTTGAAGATGCCTTTCGATGTGCAACTACAATATAGTCACACCTCTGGTCTCGACTTTGGCAACAGTCGCTATGCCTTTGCTCCGTTGTCAGAAACTGATGGTCTGATATCAAATGCAATCAACTACGTCACATTCAACCGAGCACACATACTCTGGGGTGCTACCGACAATGGTATCTTTGCCGTTGAAGCACTATCTCCATACGGTCAGATAGGCGACAAAGAAGGACTGAAAGGCGAGGTAAACTGCATCGGAGAACTTGCAGGTACCTATTATATCGGTACGATGAAAGGCTTGTACTGCCTAAGAGGCAACAAGATACAGGTGGTGGCAAACATAGACCTTGCATGTTGGCAGTTGGTCGGCGTTTCCGACAATAAGATGCTTGCCGCTACATCCGACGGTCTCTATCTTATCACCCCTAACAGCATACAACGCATAACAAGCGACAACACCTTCTCCGTATGTATGGACACTACGAAAGGCGGTTATGTCACAGGTGAGGTGGATGGTGTGTATTACATATCCGTTTCGGGCAAAAAGACATTGATTTCCCCTCTCGAAAAAGTAACTCACATACACTATGCCAACAAGAAATTCATAGTGGAGAGCATCTACGGTGAGTTATGGGAGCTATCACTCTCATACAACAATACCGGCATCAAAGTATCGGACAGATGTATTCGCCAGACTGCCGATGTAAAGGCTCCAAAGTTCAGATACACAGATCCGTTCGGCACACAATGGCAAACCGATGCAGAAGGGCGAAATCTGAAAGCCTCCTCAAAGAACAACTATGCCAAGGAACTCTCGGCTTGGGTGTACCCATTTACCAAGCGTGCTCTCAACTGCCTCTACGTGTGCCACGATGGCAAGATATGGGCAGGTGGTGACTTCGGTGCCATAATTCTTGACACACGGATGCTGAAGGAAATGCAACAGCGTCCATGCGTAAGACCTTACATCCGTCAGGTAGTGGCAATGGGCGACTCCGTGATGTGGGGTGGCTATTCGCCAAGGGACATGAAGCCACGCTATGATGTGGAGGGCATCGAACTGCCTTCCTCATGCAATCAGCTATATGTCACCTTCTCCACCCAGTTCTCGTCCTTCATCTGCCCTACCGAATATCGATACCGCATTAATGGTGGCAGATGGAGCCTATGGAGCGATGACAACGACGTTGAGCTTAACAACCTTGACTACGGAAACAGCCAAATTGAAATCCAGGCTCGCGATATATTCGGAAGAGTATCGGAAACGAGTCACATGCACTGGCACGTGGCGACACCGTTCTACCTACAATGGTGGGCTTTCATCATCTATGCGCTTATTGTCGTGGCCATCATCTATAACCTCATGTTATTGCGCACTCGCCGACTGAAAGCCGAGAAGACAAAGTTGGAGTATCTGGTGGAAAGACGTACCGCTGACCTGAAACGCACTCAGGACGACCTTGTACGTATGGAACGCACGGCAACGGCAGGCAAGCTCACGCAAGGTCTTATCGACCGCATTCTCAACCCAATCAACTATATCAACAATTTCTCAAAACTCACATCCAATCTTGCCAAGGATCTCATGGCTGATATTGAGGATGAGAAAGATAACATATCGGAAGATAACTACGAGGATTGCGCCGACATCATAGATATGATGAAAACCAACCTCAAAAAGATTGAGGAGCACGGTATCAGTACCACCCGAACCCTGCGTGCCATGGAGGCCATGCTCAACAGCCATATCGGTACTATGGCAGAGCATGATCTCATCGCCCTATGCCGTCAGACCGTAGCCGTTACATCCGACTATCACAAAGATGCCATTGCGGGGCACGACATAAGCATCGTATGCAATATGCCCGAAAAGCAGTTGCTTCTCGATATCGATGCCACTTCAATGAAGAATGCGCTCATAGCCTTGCTCAACAACAGCATATACTCTGTTACAAAGAAGGCAAAGAGCAATGCAGCAGACTATAAACCCGAGATAGCAATAAGTATTCCGGAAGAAGGTGCCGTCATCACTATTCGCGATAACGGCATGGGTATCGAAGAAACCATCATCGACAAGGTCTTCGACCCATTCTTCACCACCAAGCCAACAGGTGAGGCGGCTGGTGTGGGGCTCTATCTCGTCCGTAATATCATAAACGATCACCATGGTAAAATATCAGTTGAATCCCAGAAGGATGAATACTGCCAATTCACTATAACTCTATGACCGAACTTGAAACACTTCGCCAGAATCTTCTCTCTCAGCAGAAGCTTGCATCATTAGGATTGCTCAGCGCAGGTATTGCGCATGAGATACAGAATCCCCTTAACTTTGTCATCAATTTCTCGAAGATGTCAGAGAAACTTCTTACGGACATGAAGGATATACTGGATGATGTGCGTGAGGAGATTCCCGAGGATGATGCTGCCGACCTTGACGACATCGTAGATGACCTCACCGTCAATATGCAGAAGATACGTGAGCACGGTGAGCGTGCCGTAAGCATCATCCAAGGCATACTGCTGATCTCGCGTGGCAAAGAAGGCGAGCGCATCCCTACCGACATCGCCCACATGCTCCATGAGTATGTGTGGCTGGCATATCATGCCCAGAGAGCAAGCGACAAGTCGTTCAACATATCTATCTCCGAGAACTATCAGGAGAATATGCCTAACGTCATGGTTATTCCGCAGGATCTAAGTCGTGCCGTGCTCAACGTGGTCAACAATGCCTGCTATGCCGTGATGGATAGGGCATCGCATGAAGGCGAGGACTACGCACCTACCATCACCGTCAATGCTAAGGTAGAGAACGGGAATCTCATCATCGCCATCGGCGATAATGGCTGTGGTATGCCCGATGAGATACGTCAAAAGCTGTTTCACGATACCGTGACAACCAAGCCTATCGGCAAAGGTACAGGTCTCGGTATGCTTATCACTCACGACATCATTGTCAACGGTCACAAAGGCAAGATTGATATTGATACCAAGGTGAATGAAGGGACAACGTTTACGTTTACGATACCGGTATAAAGACCCACCCAGTCCCTCCCCAAGGGAAGTCGGAGATTGAGTATCTCCGAGTATGTGTCAGGGTTCCTCCCCCTCACCCCCTCAAGGGGGAGTAGATAGTAATGACGATTAAAATGATAAATGGAAAAATTATAAAATGAAGAATACAGATTACCATGTTATTGCGAAAAATTATAGCGAATAATACAAACCTGTATTTTTCCATTTTTCACTTTTCATTTTTCATTTAAAAACAAGTAAAATGAATAGAAATATCATAAATACAAGCATATCCAAATCTCCACAGCGAGGAAAGCCCAACACTCGCCTGTGGAGAAAGGCTTTATACACATTATTACTATCTAACAAAGCCCTCCCTTGGGGAGGGTTTGGGTGGGTCTTTCTATTCTTCCCTCTTTTTGTTTCCGCCCAATCCTCCGCAACCTTCCAAGACTATGCCACAGCACAACAGTACTATGATCTGGGGCGATTTGACAGTTGCGAGGTCTATTCACGCAAGGTAGTGAACACAGGTAGTGGTATGCTCAAGACAAGTGCATTCCGACTAATGGCGCTCGTCAGATTGGAGAGAGGCGATATCATAGGAGCAGGAACCATTATCGACCGTCTCCTTGCCTATAATCCCTACTTCACCCCCGCAATCAGCGATCCGCAACGCTTCATCGACATGATCAACGAGCGCAAGCAACAGGAGGCTGGTATCACCACGGCATCACGTCAGGCTGAGTCAATCGAGGAATCACCTGTACCAGTCACCCTCATCACCGAGGCTATGATACGATGCTCTGGCGCACAGACCCTTCAAGAGCTGCTATGCCTCTACGTGCCTGGTATGTCTATCGCCGAAGGTCTTGAGGCCAACATAGCGATGCACGGCATCACAAGTATATCCCAAGAAAAGATTCTGTTTCTTCAGGACGGACACCGTCTCAATGGCTACTCCACTAATGCCGAGGCACCCGACTACCGCAACTCCCTCGACAAGATACAGCAGATAGAGGTGCTACGCGGTCCTGCATCATCACTCTACGGCAACGTGGCTCTCACCGCCGTGGTGAACATCATCACGCGCAAGGGTGCCGTGCTCAACGGCGGTAGAATAAGTGTCTTGGCTGGTAGTCAGAAAACCTACGGCACCACCTTCGCCGTAGGAGGCGGTAACAATGCCGTGGATATACTCGGCTGGGGAAGCATACAGGCAACCGACGGTTTCCGCTATACCTACGATAACGTGGCATACTCGCCTACCAATATGGCTGGTATCACAAAGCAGACCACCGTGTATGCCCATGCCTTCAACCGCCGTCCGTCATACGACATCGGTATCAAGGGCCGTTGGCGCGATTTCTCCCTTACCTTCAACTCACAGCGATCAAAGCAGACTCCATACATCAATATTCTACAGATTCCTGCAACTAAGGCAATAGAATATGATGCTACGGGCTTACCATACCTCATACCATCTACCCCATCGCTTGAATCGGTGCAGAACTATAACTACGACCGCTACCACAACATAAAGAGCAACGGACCGGGCATTACGCGCACCAACCACCACCTCAACGTGGATTACTCGCACTCGTTCGGTGCTATCAACATTCAGGCATCGGGCTACGTCTCAATGGAGCATACCAGTTTTTATAACGTTATGGGCGACTCCATCAACTTCAACATTGGCGCTACCCTATTGCGTAGGCTGCAAGAAGGAGCAAAGCGAACGGAGATGTCCCAGGTATTGGAAAATATGCTGATGCAGTACTATGTCAAGACGGCAGGTGCATTCCAAGTGTTGGAATGGGAGAACCTCACTTTTGGCGGACAGGCACAGATACTTGCCAAATATCGCCTCGCAGGTCATGGCAATGCAGTAGTGGGATGCCAGTATGAGCATTTCGCCCTCACCGACGGAGTACTATACCTCGGCGGCAGCTACTCCACACAGCAGATGGTATCGAGCGGTGAGGTATTCAACGATGGTATGGAAGACATCTATTCCTCATACCTTCAGCTGAAGCATTTCTTCTCTGATGAGTTCATCGTCAATGCCGGACTACGTTTCGACCATAAGATTCGTTTTGACGATGCCACCCTCAACCGCTTCTCCCCACGTATCTCCCTTATCTACAAGATAGGCAAGAACCTCTCTGCACGTGCATCATATAACTACAGCTTCGTGGATGCACCATATATCTACCGCGCATGCAACGTTAAGATGTTCAGCGGTGGAAAGGATATGAAGCCTGAGACTATGCGCTCATTCCAGATCGGAGCCACCTATCACCGTCAGAACTCTCCCCTATCGGCTGAGATCAGTTTCTACCGCAACCGCCTTGAAGACCTCGTAACCCTGGTTGTGGGGGGCGAATACCTCTTCCGCAATTCAGCACAGGTGACACAGGCTGGTTTTGAGGGAGCTGCACAATACACATCCGACTCATTCTTTGCCAATGCCAACTTCACTTGGCAGAAATTCATTGAGTCCGAGGGATATACCGTGCATGAGGACAACCCATTCGGAGTTCCACAGCTCATGGGTAACGTCACCGTAGCCGCATCACCATGGCACGGCAAGGGCAAGGGCTTCTTCACAGGTGGAAAGGTATGGCTACGTGGCACTCTCAATGCCCAGAGCGCCACCTACTATCAGATGACCGACATACTTCTGTCAACATCTGCAAAAAAGGCCATCGGCCAAATAGAGAAAGTGAATCCACAATGCATCATCGGACTTGGCTTAGGCTATGAGTGGAAGCATCTTGACATCGATATCATAGCACAGAACATCACCAACAACGATTTCAAGGTAGGTTCACTCCTCGCGGACGGAGTACCACGCAAAGGCCGTCAGATACTCGGGAAAATGACGATAAAGTTCTGAGTTTTAAATGAAAAATGAAAAGTGAAAAATGAAAAATACAAGATAGTATTTTAGTGAATAGTGAATAACGAATAGATAATAATACTTAATACAGGCTAACGCCTTTGTTTGAACCTCGTTCTGGTGGCTACCAGTATTAAGTATTATTCACTTTTCACTATTAACTATTCACTTACAAGTGTAATCTGTATTTTTCATTTTTCACTTTTCATTTTTCATTTATTTTTTTGCCCCATTCCTTTGTCATATCAAAAGATTTGTATATCTTTGCATCTGCTTTTGAGAAATGAAACCTAAGCTTCAATTATTCAACTCACTTAAAATGAATAAACATAAACTTTTGAATGTTGCTATACCTGCGGTTGTTGTCGTTGCATTTATCGCCTACGCCGTATATATCCTTGTTGGCGTATGCTCAGATGTCCTCATAACGGCACAGGATCGTAACGTGTTCACAGGCGATTCTTTGTACTTTAGCGAACAGATAGCACGTCCATTCGGATTCTTTCAGTATGTTGGCAGTTTCCTGACGCAGTTCTTCTACTATCCCGCAGTTGGTGCAGGTATGCTTATCGCCATCTGGCTTGCAAGTGCTTTTGCTGGTATAAAGGCATTTACCCTCAAGGGAGGTTGGTGCTCCGCCATGATATTGCCTGCTGCTTGTTTTCTTGCAGCAACCGTTGACCTCGGCTACTGGGTGTATTGTCTCACCATTCCAGGCTACTGGTTTTCGCAGTCAGTCGCCTTCCTATGCCTGATGTTGCTACTTTGGGTGGCAAACTCCACACCTCGCCGTTTCCGCATAGTGTGGTATGCAGTCATAGGTTTTGTGCTCTTCCCAATCTTTGGATGGATCTCATATCTCTTCACAATATGCCTTTTCCTTTCCCAGTTCAGAAAAGGCGACAATGGCAAAGCCACTCCAAAGTGGATTGACATCGTTGGTATCATCGTCACGCTCATTGCACCTATCATTTTCCATGCTTTACTCTATGAGAACCAACCCCTCAATGATGTATTCAATGCTGGTTTCCCTCTCTTCACAACCTCAACCGACTCATCATTGCGCCCTACCATTCCGTTCTTTATTCTCGTTGGCACTACGGTAGTACTTTCTCTTGGCAGAGTATTGCCAACGGTGAAGAAAGTGCCGGCATTCGTTGGATATGTGTTAGTAGGAATAGTGTCATCCATAGCAGTATGGAATGTGATATTCAAGGATTCCAACTATCTATATGAGATGCAGATGACGCAAGCGGCGATGTCCGACGACTGGCAAGGTGTTATCAGCGTGGCAGAGAAGACAAAGACTCCTTCACGTGCTATGGTGATGCTCAAGAACATAGCTCTCCTCAACACAAACGAGCTTGGTGCACGTTCTTTTGAGCTCAGTAATGATGGTAAGGAGATCTACAATCCCGACTCCCTTAACATCAACATAATGCACATCGCATCGCCTGTAATCTATTATAATCACGGCAAGATAAACTATGCCATGCGCTGGTGCATAGAGTTTGCCATTCCGTATGGTTTCTCACCTTACTATCTCAAGATGCTGACAAGATGTGCCGAGGCTACTGGCGAGAAACAGCTTGCCAATCGCTACATCAACCGACTGCATAGCACGCTCTTCTATAGCGATTGGAAGCCAGCACCTGTGTCACCTATCGTCAAGGAGCTCCAAACCGTATGTACCGACTCCCTTTCCAACGATGAGAACAGTTGCGAACGCTACCTTATCAGCAATATCAGTAACATACACTCTCGTAAGAGTAAATACTATGCAGAATTGAGTCTGCTGTATTCCATGCTTACCTGCAATCCTAATGATTTTTGGCCATCAATGTATGATTATGTATATACACATAAATCAAACACCATTCCTACGCAATACGAGGAAGCATATTGTCTTTTCCAAGATAAGACAGGGGTTAAATTCCCATTTGAACTGAAGATCTCACCTGCAACACAAGAGAGATACCAAAGCTTTTGGGATGCAGGCAACAATTATGCCCGATGTGGTATGAACGAGGATGCCGTCCGCGAAGCTATGCGAGAGGATTGGGGCGAAACTTACTGGTGGTTTAACGCATTCGGGCGGAAGAACTACTAGCACTATTAATTACGAATTACTAATTACCTAGTTAGTTTTTTCCATTGAAAGGAACTGAGCGATTGAGGTAAATAGGTAATTAGAAACTCGTAATTAGCAATCAAAATAGGTAATTCGTAATTAGTAATTCGTAATTGAAATCATGTAATTCGTAATTAAAAAAGAATTATGCGCAAAACATTATATATCTTTAGCTTGTTCGTTCTTTCACTCTGCTTTGCTGCATGCACATCACATCCCGATGTGCCGTCTGCGGCAAAGAGTGTCGGCAAATTGCCACAAATATATCCCGACTACTGCAACGTCACCGTGCCATGCAACATAGCACCTCTGAACTTCATGCTTCCTAATGAGATTTACGACGAATGCGTGGCAAGGATAACTACACCAGATGGCAACAGCCAGACTTACGGCGATGGCCATAAGGTCATCATACCCGAAGATGAGTGGCATGATATCCTCGCAGCATCAAGCGGCAAGGACATTACCGTTGAGGTATGGGGCAAGAAGGGCAACGAGTGGTATGCCTTCAACAAGTTCAATATCACGGTTTCTGCCGATTCCATCGACGAGTATATCTCCTATCGTCTCATCGAACCATCTTATCTGATATACGACTATATGGAGATTGCACAGCGTAACATCAGCAACTTTGAAGAATCCACAATTTTCAACAACAAGGTAGCGTGCGATAAAGCAAAAGGACAATGCATAAACTGCCATAGCTATCAGAATTATCGTACCGACAATATGCTGTTCCACGTGCGAGTTACGAATGGCGGAACGATATTTGTAAACGATGGCGAACTGTCAAAGGTTGACCTGAAGCGCGACAACACCATAAGTGCAGGCGTATATCCTTCATGGCATCCAACGGAGAAGCTCGTAGCTTTCTCTACCAATACCACAAGGCAGATGATGCACACCATCAATAAGAACAAGGCGGAGATCTTCGACCTCGCTTCCGATCTTATCCTCTATGACATTACAAAGAATGAGGTGAGCATTGTGAGTGCCGACACCACACGTTTGGAGGTGTTCCCTACATGGTCGCCCGATGGTAAATACCTGTACTACTGCTCCACGTTGTCAGATACTACCAAAGCCAACATCAGTTCCAACTACCGCAACGTACAGTACAACCTCTATCGCCGTGCTTTCGACGTAAAGACACATCAGTTTGGTGATGAGGAACTCATCTATGATGCCGTATCAAAGAATCGTAGCATCTCCCTCCCTCGCGTAAGTCCTGACGGCCGTCACATCATCTTTGCCGAGAGTGGCTATGGATGCTTCAACATCTGGCATCACGATGCAGATATTCAGATGATTGACATTCCTACGACCACCTCTTCTGAGAATATGAATCAGACCAACTCTCTCTCTCTTCTCAACAGCAAGGATTATGCGGAGAGCTACCCTACATGGTCAAGCAACGGCAAATGGATTATGTGCGCGAGTCGTCGTGACGATGGCAATTACAGCCGTGTCTATATCTCATATTTCGACGGAAAGAAAGCCCACAAGGCATTCGAGCTTCCGCAAAGCGACCCAGAGCACAACTCCCTCCGTCTGAAGAGCTACAACCGCCCAGAGTTTATGGTTGAGCCAGTCAAGCATACTATAAGCGAATTCAAGAATGTAGTGGAGAAGGAGTGAAGTGAAGAGTGAAAAATCAGATGGAAAGGACTCTGCTTACGCAGAGAGGGTGGAAAGAACTCCGCGTAGCGCCTGAGCTTTGCGAAGAAATTAGAAGTAAATTATATATGTACTTGGTAACATTACCATTGGTGAACTGTATGCGAACAGGATTGTTGTTATAGTCATATTCAATCTTTGCTATCTTACGTCCCGCATCAGTAACGAGAGAGCCCGTATGAATCAAAGCTTGTCAATTTCTTCCTCGGAAAGACCTGTCATCTTTGCAATAAGAGATGTAGGCAAGCCTTCTGCTTTCATGTTTTTTGCAGTTTTTATTATGCCTTCCTTCATGCCTTCAGCTCTACCTTTGGCCTCGCCAAGAAGATATTTCTCCGATAATGCCGTGCGCTCCCTGCTCACAGAATCCCAGTAACGGTCAATGGCGCGAAGTTCGGCATCATTGTATGCCGATTCCTCAACAAGACTTACCGCCTTGGCTACATTATCATCCATCAGAAGCTCCTTGTCAACCTCCACGGTGTGCTCGTTAATCTCTGTAAGGAATCTCAGCCATAGCACAGCCATTTTC
>CACYXI010000023.1 GCA_902778265.1 uncultured Bacteroidales bacterium
TCCCTCGGTCATCAACTGCTTTGGCTGGTGCCCAAGGACTGCATTGTGGACATAGTTGCTTTTGTGCATTCCGCACTTGTTGGCGTTGGTGATAATCTGGTTGTATTCTTCTTCCGTGAAGCGGACATCGATATGGTGTCCTTTGTTCTGCCTCTTTTCTGAGGTCTTCGATTTTGTCTTAATCATAATTACTCAATGATTCTTTTAGTTGGGTTATAAATGTAATACTATCGGGAGATTGAAGTAAAAGCCTTGGACAGCCCGGTGCGAGCCTGCGAGCGGCGCAAGAACCCAGTGGAAGGACAGTGCAGCGGAGCAAATCTGTCAGACATTGGGACTTCTTGTTTAGACCTCAGAAAAAAACACTTCTTCGGGTTTGTCCATGGCAATAGTCTTCTGTCAGTCGCTGCCATATTGTAGGCTTTCGGCACTATCGGATGCTTCCGCAACTGTTGTACTGGGAATTGGCGAGACAAGTTGATTTGTCGAGCCTTTATCATCAGGGATTCCTTCTGGATTGGTAGGTATGGGAGGAGTGTCGCCTAACGTAACATCATTTGATGTGCTATATGGCTCATCGGCTTCTGGCAGCAGGTTGGTATAGTGCTCGTCAAGTTGCTCCAAGTAATCATCTGGCAGCTGTCCATCCTCTCCGCATGGAGATAGCTTGTTTTCTTCCCTTTCATCAGTGTTGACTTCGTCTTCGTCCGTCACGACTCGGCCATCTTCAAGCAAGCTCGGATGGCACTCGCTGCTCCGTCCGTTGGCATCAGCCACAGATGAAACGGGAGTAGAAGAGGTAAACAATAGAGGATGGCTATTGCCTTTATCACCAGCAGACATTGGATTGGCATTATCATGGACAGCCGGACTTTGAACGATTGGATTGCGTTGATAATTCGGATTCTTGATGGGAGCATCCTGTCCGTCCACGAACCAGAACGCCAGACAATGAATGGTGTGGATGGTCGTGCGGTTATTGGCAATAGATGTGAGAATCCCCACCTCGTTGAAGAGGTCAATCATCTTCTGTGCAGTCTTACGGTCACAGTGCCATAGTTCGGCAAGTTCTACTTTCGATATGGCAAACTGACCGATACCGAGGTCAGCTGAAAAGTTCTTTTTCTCGTAGCGGACTGGCTCTATTGCCGCCAAAGAGAGAAAGGTATTAAGGGCTTTCATGCGGTGGAAGCCTTGGTTGTCGTCTTTGAGGAAGTCAAGCTGCTCTTTGGTCAGTAGGATTCCGTATTTGATATTCCTATATTTCATCTTTTAATTTGTTTGTGGTGAGGGCTGGCATTGGTCAGCCCTCAACCGTTGTTAATAATGTGTTTGAAAGTAATTCGAGTTGAACCAGAAAACAAGATTACGTCGGATTGATGTCTGCTTCTGACTGCCAGTCTGACTTGTTCGGCTTACGCTTGTGGGAAGAGAGGATGGCTTGGTTCTCTTCATCGGCTGTAAGCGGAACTGCATTCTTACGATTAGCTTCAAGCCATTTGTCAAGCTCGTCCTGATAGAGAACATAGCGTTTGCCAGGCTTGGTGGCTGGTATCGTACCGTCACCGAGTTTCATGTACAACGTACCCAAAGGGATGCGCGTGTACTCAGCTGCTTCCTCCACCGTCATGGGCTTGTGGCGGTTCTCGCGTACCTGATGTTTACGGTTCTCTTCCTGCTGCCTGATTAGCAGCGTTCTCATGCCCATCACCTCGTCCCGAAGCTGGGCGACGACCTGCGGAAGGTCGTTGAAAGTCAATTCTTTATTTCCCATTATGTTCACGGTCTTTGGTTAGAGACCGGGTGCAAAGGAACTCAATGATGCCATGCTGACTCCGATTATTCACGATAAGCAATGAATAATCAATCAGCATGGGTGTTTTACATGGAAAATAAGTGGTTTCAGGTATGAAGAAAGGGAAAAAGAAGGTATAGAGTTGCCTTCACAGTACAGATATAAAAAAAGAAGGTGGGCGAAAACCGATGCTTAAACATCAATTTTCGCCCACCTCTAAGGGGTATAAGAATCTTATTATTAAAAGATAATTAGCATTCCGGTTTTGGAAATACCATTTAGTCGGAATACTGGTAAAGATGAATCAACGTTCCATAAACAGGTCATCCAATGTGATTGATTGGTTAACGATACTGGCATGTTCGCCTCTTGCTATTCCCATCGTCGTAACCATAACCAGTTGGATGCTATGTGTCTTGTTGTGCATCTTGCTTGCGACAAAAGCTTCTATTTTATTCAGGAAATTCTCTTCATCGGTCTTCGTTATGGCATATTTTGTGCCAGTGAATTTCATTTCACACAGATAGTCTGTCCTGTCGGCTTTGCTTTCCAGCAGTAAGTCTATCTGAGCACCTCTTCCGTCAGGACTCTTTCCATTCCAGCAATAACTACTGTCTATGGAAGCTATACGCAGCGAATCCTGAATACGAGGCAGATGCTCTATACAGAGCAGTTCAAATGTATCTCCTGCCCATGTATAGAAAGTGGGAGTTCCATGAATGGAGTTCCATACTCCTTTCTTTGCCTGTCCACCCTGTATGAAACGCAAATAGAACAAAGAGAAGAAATCAATCAGCTGATAGACTGTCTCCACCCGTTCTTTACCATAGCGCGGATAAGTCCTGATGATATCAGATTCTATAAGATTTTCAAGCAATTTGGTAAGGGTTCCTCCACTTTTGACATCTATCGCCGCACCAATCTCTTTCTGGGTCATTCCGTAGAATTGGCTTCCCAAGACTTTTACGATATCCACATAGCGTTCCTTGCTGGCATAAAGTCCGGCATATACATCGACAAACTCTTGATGTATTTTCTCGTCAGCAAAGAAAATACGGTCAATGTTTTCCGTCATTGTCTGACTGTTGCGCAGTTTGTCGAGATAAAAGGGAACACCTCCCAATGCCATGTAGCAGATGCACATCTCATATCGGGACAGACGGAATCCGTTGCGCCTGTAATATTTCTGGCATTCAGCCAATGTAAAGGGCGCAAGTTTTATTGTCTCAGTAAGCCTTCCGTGCAGTCCACCGTAATCACGAATCACATTGTCAAGCATCCAGCTCGTTGCCGAGCCGCACACCACCAGCACTATATTTCTTTGGCTGTCTGCCCATGAGTTCCAAAAATAGCCGAGTTCCGAAATCATCTCAGACGATTGAGGTCCCGCCAGCCAGGGCAGTTCGTCTATAAGAATAACCTTCCGACGAGAACGTATGCTTTCAAGCAGTTTGCGTAGAAGCAGGAAGGCTTCACGCCAACAGGATGGCTTTTCTGACGTAGTGGCATCAAGACCTGACAACAAGAGAGAATCGTAGAAATGATCCAACTGCAACTTGCGGTAAGTATCGTAATTCTTATCTCCGTCCTTCAGATATGTGCCGACTGCAGAAAAGACAATCTTGCTGCCATACACTTCACTAACCAGATATGATTTGCCTATGCGTCTGCGTCCATAGATGGCCACAAACTCAGACTTCTTAGATTTGTACAGACGCTCAAGTGTCGCGATTTCAGCTTCTCTGCCAATAATATTCGGGTACTTCATCTTTATATGTCTTTAATGTGCTGCAAAAATACAAATTTTATTTTGAAACCCGACATTCTTTGTTTAAAAATCAGCGAAAAAGAGAAATTTTTCTTGATTTTCGCTGATTTTTGAAAAGCATACTGCTCTATTTTATGTGGAAATGGTAGTCATCTTCATCAGGCTCGTCTATCACGATGCTCCCCTTGTTAGGTTGGAACTTGAAGTTACGGATGCTATCCTGCTCGATGTCCTTCATCACATCGGGAAACATCGCCTTGATGAAGTCTGCACGTGCATAGCCATTGTAGCCGTTCTTGGTACCCAGACGTTCACCAATATTCCAAACAAAGTGGCGGAGATCGAGGGTGGTAAGTCTCTGTTTCAGTCTGATGGGGATTGGAGAATAGGTATATTCTTCTGACCAATGCCTTACTTCCTCACAAAGGTTCTCCAACTCTTCGTTGTCATAGACGTAAGGTGACATAGTATATCTGGCATAATCCAGTATTGCAGCGATTGTGTCCTTCCGACTCTGTTCCTGCTCTTGCTCATAAGCCTTGCATCGCTGAGTATATGAGTCTTCCTGCGTTTGGACAGTTACGCTTTCATCCTGCGTTTCTGGAGTAGGGATAGTCATGGAAGAGGTATCATTGGTCATGATTGGTAAAGTGTTGAGAATTTCCGTTTCAGGGGCAACATCTGTATGCACATCTTGTTCCGTTGACTGTGGAATTACCATTGATTGTTTGCTCCTCTTTTGCGGAAACAAATCTACTAACACTGATTGGAACATGACATATAATAGCCATAACAGCAGGTTGCACAGGATAAATGCCGTCCACTTGGCAAGGCAATCCTGTTGGAAATCGGCTCCCACTTTCAGGGAAACAAGCAGGGAAATGGAAAGGAACACCACACATGGGCATCCAAACAAGAGACAAAGGTCTCTAAGTTTCAGCGATTTCGTTTCAAACATATCTTGTATCTTTTAGTTCTACTTTTCGCGATTAATCGGAAGCAGTCAATGCTATTCGCTTCCGGAGTGCAAAGTTACTTCGGTTATTCCTGACTGCCGATGAATGTCAAAACAATCAGCCTCTTTTTAAGATTAGTTGGCTTACGAGTATGATTTTGCAGCGTTTTTCATACTCTAAAAGGAGTGTAAGTCAGGGAAAAACGGAAATCCGCAAAACAAAAAAAGGGAGAAGCGATGCCTCTCCCCGGATAAAAGATGTGAATAGAAAACCTATTGGCCGACAACCTTCAACTGCACGTTCTTTGCGGGCTTCAATGTTATGCGGTTGATGGACTCGCGCTTACTCTCGTCTGCCATCGCAGCATAGATCTGAGTGGTGGAAACATTCTTGTGTCCAAGGATGTGCTGGACGGTATAAACACTCGTGCCAGCCTCGACCTGTAGCGAACCAAGTGTGTGACGGCTGCAATGATAGGTTATATGCTTGGTGATGCCAGCCGCCTTTAGCCAGTTCTTCAGCGGAGTTTGAGTAAGACTGTCGTTGAAGCCAACGAACACCTTATCGGTAGGCTTGCGGTTCTCATCTTCATCATTGAAGCCAATCAGTTCCAAAGCCTCGTCACTGATGGGATTGTTCACCAGTTCCTTGGTCTTCTGCATACGGAGCGTGACATACATGCCACCGTCACCGTATGGTTGAATCTTGTCCCATGTCAGTTGCTTGATGTCGCTCTTGCGGAGTCCAGTCAGACAAGAGAAGAGGAAAGCCTTTTTCAAGACCTCGGATGAACATGGGGTATTGGCCAATCTGACAAGTTCATCCTTGGACAGGTGCTCTTTCTCTGTCGGGATGGTATCGATGCGCTCCAAGAAACCGTTAGGATTCTCCATAATCTTGTGCTCTCTGTAGGCGGTATGAAGTACGGCACGGAAGGTTGACCAATAGCCTGCAACACTATTGATGTGCAGTTTGTGCTCCGTGTGGATGGTCTGTGGAGCATTTAGAAGATACTCGCGGAACTTGTTGCACAGGTCAACTGTGATTTCATCAAAGCGGCACTTGTCGTTACAGAAACGGGCGAAGTGCTTATAGACATGCTGCCACTTGCAGTTCTTCTTGTCTGCCTTCTGCTTGAAGTAGGCAAGAAAATCGCCCTTCATCTTTTCTTTATCAAAGAAGTCGTACCTCTCATTGACTATGGACTCATAGCGACGACAGCGGAGGGCTTCTGCCTTCTCGCGCATACGGTCGTTGTAGTCCTTCTCACGTTGCGACTTCGGCTTGGCATAGATGTAGATGCCGAGCGATTCATGGCGCATGACCTTCATAGTGGACTCGTCCCGATAGCCGGGATAATAGTCGAGGTAGAAAGAAAGCTGTTCTCCGCCTTTGATTTTCCGTGTACGGAGGCTCACGGTCTTACAAATGTTACTCATACATATATATATTATTGTTAGTAATCATGGTGGAGCGTTTCTCCACGGGTGCAAAGGAACTCAATGATGCGGTGCTGACTCCGATTATTCTCAATCATCACCGAATAATCTGTCAGTATGGTAGAAATTCAGAATCCAGCATTCATCATTCCCAATGATTTCCGTTCCTCCATCACTCTCTCTACGTCAGAGCGGAGCAGGAGGTTAAGCCTTCCTACTTTTGTCTTCTCAATGTGCTTCACCTTGACGATGTGGCAGATGTTGGCTTTGGTCAGTCCATAGAGTTGCTGCACTTGTTCTACAGTGTAGTAGTCTTCATTGGATAAGAGGTCTGTACGACGGAGTTCATCAAAATGGCTTTGGGAATAGTAGGTGCTACCATACTCACGCTTGGATGGAATCTTGTGGCGGTGGGCATAGGAACGGACTGCCGTGAGGTTGATACCATATCGGTCAGCCACTTCCTGTGGTGACAGCCAATCGACAATGGCATCAATGTCTATGGTAGTGCCGAATACTGCATCAATGTGTTTTTTGCTGTAGTAGTTCCGTCCTGCGATACGGCACATGGGAATCTGATGACGCTTGGCTGTGGTATAGAGCCAGGACTGCTTTACCTTGTAGATATTCATCACGTCCTCGCCAGAGTAGTATTCAAGAACTTCATCGGTTGCACATTCCACCTTTTCTTTCTCCTTTACAGGAGTCTTTAGTTTCTTGGAAACAGACTTCTTTGGCTTAGTACATGGCAGGACACGGTTATAAGGATTGACCGCAAACATCTTCTCAATATCACTCTTGCGGACAAGAGCCATTCGGCTGCTCAGCCGTGAAGCAGGCAACTTCCCTTGCTCAACGAGTTTATAGACATACTGACGGGTACACCCTAATAGGATGGCAGCTTTAGAAAAGGTCAGATACTCCTGTTGCTGGAGTTCCATCACAGGCTCGACAGCTCGAAGGAAATCCCTTTGTCTCTTTTTCTTGGTTTCCTTCGCTTGCTCAGCACATTCCTCTGAGCAGTACTTCTGCATTCCGCTGTTTGTGATGAAAACCTTGCCACAATAAGCGCATTTTCTGGTCTTTGGCATACTTGCTATATTTATGGATTCAACATTCCTTTTGCTGTACCTCTCCGCAAGTATTCACAAGTAAACTATCGACACCCTTTGTCAACTTTCGCCACGATATTGCTTTTCACAAAATCGAGTTAGAAGCTTGTCAACTGTTGTAGCCTATTGGCAACCCTTGTCAACTATGTCCACGATGTGGCAAAAATAAAGCCTCGTAAATTCCCTGCGGTAGAAATACGTTGCAAATTTAACGGGAATTTCCGAAGCAACCAAAAATAGCTTCTGAAGTGTTAAAATCTAAAATTAGTTGATATACAAGTATTTGTCTCTATGTGTTTTTCATTGTTTGTAGTTGTTTAGAGGGCTCTAAATACACTTATTAAAAGCACAATCACCAATACTTGTCACGCTGTTAGGTATGGTTATAGATGTAAGGCCTGAACAACCTGAAAATGCATAGCGATCAATTCTTGTCACGCTATTAGGTATGGCAACAGATGCAAGGCCAGAACATTTAGAAAATGCATAATCACCAATGCTTGTCACGTTGTTTGGCACGGCTATAGACTTTAGTGCAATACAACCAGAAAATGCACTTTCGACAATTCTTGTCACACTATTAGGAATTGTTACTGAAGTAGCCCAACTACGACATTTAACTATTTCGTCATCTTTGATTAACAAGCCATCCTCTTGCTCCGTATCTATTAATGTTAAAGAATTATTATCACAATTACTATTATTTACATAATTACTCTCTAATATAAAACAACCAGAAAAAGCCCCAGAACCAACGCTTATCACACTATTAGGTATGGTTATAGAGGTAAGACCTGTACAATCTGAAAAAGCACCATCACCGATACTTGTCACGCAATTAGGCATGGTAATAGAAGTAAGACTTGTACAACCAGAAAATGCTCGATCACCGATACTTGTTACGCTATTAGGTATGGTTACATTTTTTAGACCTATACAACCACAAAAAGCACTATTATTGATACATGTTACATTGTTAGGAATGATAGTGTTTTTACATCCAAAAACAAGAGCGTTATCGCTTTTACGAATTATTGCATTACAATTATTTCTGCTATCATAATACATATTTCCTGATTCTACCTTCATAGAAGTAAGACCTGTACAATCTGAAAAAGCACCATCACCGATACTTGTCACGCTATTAGGTATGGTAATAGAAGTTAGACCTGTACAACCTTCAAAAGCACGATGACCAATACTTGTCACGCTGTTAGGTATGGTTATAGAGGTAAGACCTGTACAACCTTCAAAAGCACAATCACCAATACTTGTCACGCAGTTAGGTATGGTTATAGAGGTAAGACCAGTACAATCAAGAAAAGCCCATCCACCAATACTTGTCACACTATTAGATATGGCTACAGAGGTAAGACCTGTACAGCAATAAAATGCTAGATCACCAATACTTGTCACGCTGTTAGGTATGGTTATGGAGGTAAGACCTGTACATTTATAGAATGCACTCCCCTCAATATTGGTCACACTATTTGGTATGGCTATAGATTTAAGACCTGTACTACTAGAAAATGCGCCATAACCTATGGTTGTCACGCTGTTAGGTATGGTTATAGATTTTAGATTTATACAAAGAACAAATGCATATTTACCTATACTTGTTACTCCATTATCAATGACGATTTCCTTTATACTTTCTCGTTGAGAATACCAAGGCACAGAATATGGATCAGAATACTTCCTCATATCTCCTGTTCCTGAGATGGTTAATGTACCATCGACTAATTTCCATGTAATTGCTGCATTAATCGCATTCAAGCAAAAAACGCTTAAGAAAATAAGTGTTAATAGTTTTTTCATAGTAAAAAATAAATAAAATAGGGCGCAGACCTCCGAAATCCTCGTCCCATTCACTGGTATCGCCAAACACCTTCTACGCAGACAAGATACGGCAAAGTCCACGTCCTATACAGGACATGGAACTTTTTCGCAATCTTGTTCTCGCGTATTGAAATTGGCGATTTCGCGAATGGAGAACAAGAGCTAAAAGCTCAATGTTATATTTCTGTCGAGAGAATCGGTTGTCGCTCACCCGTAGTTAAAGGAATAAGTGATTAACTATCGCGCAGATACCAGTATCTTATACTGATTCCGCTTCAGGGAGAACGTTTACCGTTCGTCTGATTGATTCAAATGAGTACTTTCTGTTTCTTGTTAAATTGTTTTTAAAGGGTTAATATATTACATTCCTAATACTTCAGAATGAGTTCCAAGACGAAATAGTCTTACTACATTCGTAGTCTCATCAATCCACAGCAAAAGGTAGTTTGACTCAATAATACTTATACAATTGACTTAATGAAACTTTCAAGGCTTTCAGTATTCACCTTGTCTGCATTCTTCCCACTTCTTGCTTCTTTTACAGCAGCAAGAGTTGCTGACGGGATCTTTGAAACAACTGCATTTTTCTTTGCCGTCCATCCCATATTCTTTACCAAAGACATGAAGAATGATTTATCTGCCACTGGTATCTGCAAAGTATATATTTGATTCTACTGTTGCTGTTGACATATTTGAGGTAATAATTATTATGAGTTAATATTTTATGCAACCATACCATGCTCATACAGAAACTCTGGTGCAATATCCGCACCATTTGCCCAGAATAAAGTTCCATCAAGACCAAATTGCTTAAACATGTTTATATCTTTGAGTTCTGCAAAAGCAGGATAATTCAGCAAAATGCTAAGATCTACCTTCTTAGTTACTCCATCACTAAATGTGCAGAGTAGTGTATAGTCTGATATGTACTGAACATCTTTTACTGAGAGTATCATAATATGTTTCCTTTCTGCTTTTCAGCGTAATACTTTTGTTATACGTTCACCACGCTGGGCTTTATCCCATAGCTCATAAAGCTCTTTTTCATGAGTATCAATAAAGTCATTAATCATCTTTATATGCTTTGATCTCGCTTTACCTTCTACAATTCGTTCTTTAAGCGTTATGGTAAATTCATCACCGCCATGCTTTACATGAATATGTGGCGGATTGTGATCAAATCCATAAAGATATACCAATAGACCTTCAAGTATATATATTGCACCCATAACTATAAGAGTTTAATATTCAGTTGCAAAAATAAACAAAATATCTGATAACTCCAAATATTTCTATGAAAAATGCAAAAAACTAATGATTCATGAACCTGTGCTCTGCAAGTTTCTCGTACTTTGTTCCTGGACGACCATAGTTGGCGTATGGATAGATGCTGATACCACCACGTGGGGTGAAGATACCCGTCACCTCTATGTACTTAGGATCCATAAGGCGGATAAGATCCTTCATGATTATATTGACGCAATCCTCATGGAAGTCACCATGATTACGGAATGAGAAGAGATAGAGTTTCAGGCTCTTGCTCTCAACCATTCTCACATCTGGCACATACTGGATCTTTATCTCTGCAAAGTCTGGCTGTCCGGTAATAGGACAGAGAGATGTGAACTCCGGGCAGTTGAACAATACCCAATAGTCATTCTCAGGATGCTTGTTCTCAAATGCCTCAAGTACCTCAGGAGCATAGTCCTGACGATATTCAGTCTTCTTACCAAGAGACTGAAGGTTATCATTTTCGCGATTTGCCATAATATTAATTACAAATTACAAAGTACTAATTACCTATTTTGCTTTTACTAAAATATTAGCAGCTAGCTGCTGTTTACGGAACAAAAATTGTTCACGATGACCAGAAAATTTATTCCAGAAGAAACACTTTTTTATCCTCAATATACCCGATAGACGGGCTGAAAGCCCAATAAACTCATAGCCTAGGGCATCGCCCTAGGTGGAGGTAGGTTGGTAATTTCGCCCTGAAGGGACTAAAGCATTATAATATTAGAGCTTTTGCCCTTACAGGGCGTTAGTTATCCCCTCCTTTTTTACCACAGGGCGTTGCCCTGGGCTAGTAGCTTTTGCCCCTTCAGGGCGTTATTACGTAATTGCGGATAATCATTTTTGCTTTTATTTCGAACACGGAATTCACGGAACAAACGAAAATTTCGTTTCTATTGTGTTTTCCGTGTTCAGAAAAACTTGCATTATTTTTTGTTCCAAACTCAAGCACCGCAAGGTGCTTTTTGGAGAAATCTACACATTAAATATTTTGAAGACGTTATATTTCTCTCCATTGTCATAGACATCTTCCTGCTCGCGACTCTTCACCCAACGCACAACACGGATTGTGATAGGCAATACGATAATCTCATAGCCCGTTTTCAGTCCTACCTGAGCGAGCATAAGCCAAGGAAGTTCGTCTGTCGGTACTATTCCGCCCAATGCAAGCGGGAAGAACAGAATTGAATCAACACCCTCGCCAAATACAGTACTGAGAATGGCACGTGCAGAGAAATTCTTTCCTGCATCACGCACCTTCATCTTGCTCATAACGTATGCATTGACGAAAGATCCTGCAAGAAAAGCCACAAAAGATGCTGCAGCAATTCGTGGGGCAAGGCCGAATATAAAGTGGAAGGCATCATCACCCTCCCAGTACTCAGCACCAGGCAGCCAGTCGCATAACGCGCCTACAGAAACGAAGAAGAAATTCATTAGAAAGCCGAGCCAGATAAGAAGTCGTGCCTTACGGAATCCCCACACCTCACACACTACATCATTAATAATATAGGAGATTGGGAAGACGATAACGCCACCAGTCTGGCTGTGACCGAAAAACGCAATCTGCTTTGTCTCAAACACGTTAGATGCTATGAGACATACACAAAAGAGCACGCTGAAAAGCAGAAAAAGCACGCTCACCTGAGAGGATTTTCTATTCATTTTTCTTGTTTTTTAAGAGGTTACCAAGCACTCTGAAAGCCATTTACAATGGCTTTAATTGATAATTTATAATTGATAATGGATAATTATTTCGCAATGCTAAAAATCTGAGCCGTTATTGTCACAGACTACTATATCAGCATTACTAAACATATCCTTTCCTTTTAGACCGCGAGTCTCGCTATCACTCAATATCCATTTCAGACTCTTGCCATCCCATTGTACTGCCATAAGATAAAATTTGCCAAATTCTACACTTATATCTGACGAGATAGGCTGCGTCTTTACTTCATTACCATTGATTTCCAGAACGAGTCGCGCATCTTTTATCTTCTTTCCTGTCGGAACATAAAAGCTCCATATTTTAGTCTCATCATTAGCAGCCGCTTTATAAGCACCTGTAAAGACATCATCGCTCACAGAAGAACCTTTTGGGGTAGCTTTCAGATCAGGAGTTAAACTACATTCGCCTTGGTATAATACCATTTATCCTTTACTTCAAATCCCTTGTGCTTGACTGTGATATCATTGGAAGTTTTATTCAAGACATACAAGAGTTCAATGGTTGACAATGAATTACTTTCTGAAATTGCTACCGTAGATGAATGTTCTGAATATGCCCATAAAGGCATTGTACCTCCTCGCTTCAGATTTACTTTAAATTCAATATTCCCAGAAGACAAAGAAGTCGCAACACTATTAAAGGCAATGACATCAATAGCCTCTTCTTTATTTACAGTCTCTGGAAATCCAACCTCGAAAGCCAAATGTTTCGTTCCTTTCTCATCATCTGTTAAGATAGTGTCAGTAGAATGAATCGCCCCCGCATCATAGATCTTACCATTCTGAACCAGATACACATCGAAAGACTCTCCATTATCTCTCCAATTATTCCAGCAAGTTGTGGTATAAGTAGGAAAGCCAATCAGATATCCACCTTTCAATTTGAAATGTCCGAACGTAAAAGTCTTACTTTCAGGCTTATCATCATCGCTACTACAGCCCACGAGCGGCATACACAAGGTAGCCGCCAGCAACCAAGGCAAAGAGAATAACAATTCTTTCTTTTTCATCAGTAAATTCTAAACGGTGTAAACAAGATATCCCATATATCCAGCGAACAGGGCAAGCATAACGAAGCCTTCCCAACGCTCTACCTCATACTTAGTAAACGAGAAGAGCCAGAGAAGCACGATACTAAGCATCATCATGCCAAAGTCGAGTGGAGTGATTCCAACAATGACCATAGGCGAGATAAGTCCTGTAACGCCAATTATAAGAAGTATGTTATATACGCAAGAGCCTATGACATTGCCCATAGCAATAGCAGATTGTCCCTTACGAGCTGCTACAACACTTGTGGCAAGTTCAGGAAGAGAAGTGCCTCCTGCAACGATTGTAAGTCCGATGATTGCATCGCTTATGCCAAGAGAGGCTGCCACACTTGTAGCACCATTCACAAACCAGTCACTACCAAATACAAGACAGGCAAGTCCGCCGACAAGTCTTATTACAGCTCCCAAGACAGTCAGTTTCTTATCCTCCACATCCGACTCATCATCAGCAGAGGCTGTCTTTACCGCATATACCATATATGAAACAAGGAGAAGCACGAAAAGTGCACCAGCCCAACGGTTTATCTCGCCATATATGCCAAAGCCAAGAAGAATCAAAGAAGCACCTACGGCAACAGGAATATCCCTACGCACAGTACCCTTTGAGATTGTCATAGGAGCAACGGCGGCGGCAGTTCCGGCGATAAGCAGCACGTTGAATATGTTACTACCCACTACATTTGCCACAGCAATATCGGTAGTTCCCTGAATGGCAGAGGTAAGGCTCACGAAAAGCTCTGGCATAGAAGTGCCAAGGGCAACGACGGTAAGTCCGATAATCATCTCAGGAATACCGGCACGCTGAGCCAAGGACACAGCACCATCCGTAAGAAAGTCTGCCCCCTTCAACACAACAAAGATACCAACAAATATAGCAAATATATCAAGTAACATATTCTAAAATAAATGAAAAGTGAAAAGTGAAGACCCTCTAAATCTCCCTTAAAGGGAGACTTTCTTACCCCAAAGCCATCCCCCTTTAAGGGGGAAAGAGGGGGTCTTCACTTTTCATTTAATTACTTCTCCTCAGCAGTCTCTGCTTCTGCCTCTGGATCCTCGAAATCAGTAATGCCAGCCTCTACGAGGATGTCATACCACTGAAGAAGCTTCTTGATATCGCTTGTGTGAACACGCTCACGGTCGAAATCAGGAAGGAAAGAGCCGAAGTACTCCTGAAGCTCTGCACCACTTGCCTTCTTATAGTTCACAGAAGCCTTCTTACCCTCTTCCTTATCACGGAGAGCAGCAAGAACCTTCATCAAAGGAACATCCTCCTCGTAAGTGTACATAGCGATATCTGAAAGTGATGTTACACGGTCAGTAGCGAAAGCAGGCATACGCTTGTGGCTTGCATCGAGTGACTCAACGATAAGGTTCATCTTACCGCGTGAAACTAACTTGTAAAGTCCTGGTTTGCCAGAAATGGCAAGAATTGTCTGTTGCATTTTTCTTTTTTATTGTTTTATTAATTAGTATTTTCAAGTTTTCTGTTTGAGGAGTACAAGAAGTGACGCTCCTAATGTCGCTTAAGGAGTACAAGACGATAGATTTTATCGCTTATTTTGACGCTCAAGGCATTCGTCTTGTACTCCTTATTACTCCTTGCAAGTGGAGCTTGCGGAACTTGAGTTAGTATTCTATGATAAACAAAGCCAAAACTCTGTCGATCTGCACATTTACGTCCTCTACCCCATCGTTGACAATGACGGCATCAGCACGCTTTGCCACCTCTTCCTGTGGTGTCTGTGCATCAATCCATTGCTTGGCTCTCTCGCGAGAGATAGAATCGCGCTTCGCTACCCTATCGATTCTCACATTCTCAGGAGCCGTAACGCATACCACCTTATCAACAGTATGTTCAAGATGCGCCTCATACAGAATGGCACTCTCCATCCACTGAAGACCAGATGAATAGAAATCGCGTATCACGGCAGGGTGAACTATTGCATTGATAGCCAGTTTATTGCTTTCTGATTCGAGCAAGAACTTTGCCACAACAGCCTTATTGAGTTTCCAACCATCATAGGCTTCCTCACCAATAAGAGCAATGAGGGCATCACGTATTTCCTCGGATGAAGCCATCAGCTTTTTGGCACCAGCATCACAGTCATAAACACCAATGCCACGTTCCTTTAGCATTTGGCATACATAGGATTTTCCCGACCCAATGCCTCCTGTTATCGCTATTCTCATAAACACTACAAAATAGGATTCAAAGAAGAATCATCTGAGGTTTTCAATAAGGTAGTCCACCTGTTGCATTTCAAGGACTGCATTTGCTACTCCCTTCGGTACTTTCCGCAGAATCAGCCTACACTTATCTGAAGGATTGGCAGCTACATCGGCATAGTCAACCACCACACTGAAGTTCTCTGCACGAATAGCATCTATACGACTACGACCAGCTACGACCTTGACATTGATCTGCGTAGGGAAAGTACGAAGAACCAATCCGTCAGGCATATTGACTGATACGATAGGCACTTGCACAACCTTCTCCGTAAGCA
The DNA here is from genome assembly GCA_902778265.1 of uncultured Bacteroidales bacterium. Taxonomy (GTDB): domain Bacteria; phylum Bacteroidota; class Bacteroidia; order Bacteroidales; family Bacteroidaceae; genus Prevotella. The sequence goes on from CACYXI010000023.1 coordinate 15,490, forward strand.
TATCGGGATAGAATGTAGCCTTTATATGGTCTGGCACCATCTTTACGCCCTTTATCCTTTTTAGAGGAATATCCTTGGTAATGGTATCTGTGAAGCCTACAAGATCAAAACTCTCAGTAAAGAGTTCCTGAATGCTATCCAGTACAGACTGAGTGGCATAGATTTTGATACTATCAGGCAACACATCCGTATGAGCAAGATAATACGTATCGGCAGGTCTTATTATACCATCGATATGCGCCCTTACCATCTTCGAAACTCCGAAGTTAAACTGAAACTCAAGTTTCTCGGGCTTGACCGAAACTATCTTACTGCTGGCATATAACATTGAGCCAAGCAATCTCTGCACCTCAGAACCAGCCACATAGCCCTTACCATTGCCACGTGCATAGGTAGTGAACTTGAATTTGAGCGGTTTGATGAAGTCACCATGCAGATACGACATCAGCACAAATCCCTTGTCACGCACTACAACACGAACTGTATCAGGCAGAGGTTCGGTAACGACGATATTATTGGGGGTGCCAATAAGCTGCACAGGCACAGGAATCTCTTTCTCTGTCGTCTCATTAAGTACCGTCATAAACCAGAATCCGGCACTTACGGCAAGGAAAAAGAGAAACACAAAGAACTCCTTATTCACAGCACTGAACAAGAAGTCCTTTATAACCTTGTACGGCTTTACGCCCCCTGGGTTGTTCACCTATCCTGTTTTTTTACTTTGTAGGCTGTGCAGCGGCAGCATCAGCGAAGACATAGTTCTTGTCGCAAGCCACAACAACACCACGAGCAATCTCAATGTCAACGGTGTTCTTCTCAAGGTTGATCTTCTTTACTGTACCATGAAGACCGCCACCTGTAACAACTTCAGTTCCCTCCTGAAGAGAGTTCTGGAAATTGCGAATCTCCTTCTGCTTCTTCTGCTGAGGACGAATCATAAAGAACCACATGATTGCAAAGATTGCAACCATCATAATGATCATTGAGTAGCCACCACCCTGCTGGGCCTGTGCTGCAAGAAAGATTGAAGTCATATAAGCCTAACCAAGCCTTCCCAAAGGGAAGGATGTTTATAGTAACATCCCCAACTTCAGCCGCGCTTGGAATTCGGTTTTATTGTTTAATATTTATACTTATTTGTCTTTTTATTAACCACCACGAGCGTTTATCTGAGTATAAAAGCCTTCACCCATTGGAGAAGGAAACACGTGGAAGTTGTTTTTAATTTTTCTCCGGCATTACCTTCATCATCTTGCCAGTCTCAATAAGATGGCGTGCGATGGCATCAAGCATACCGTTGATATAAGCTCCTGAACGAGGTGTAGAATAGAGCTTGGCAAGTTCCACATACTCATTGATTGTTACATTGACAGGGATGTTAGGGAAGTTGAGCATCTCTGTGATAGCCAACTGCATGATGATAACATCCATATATGCCAGACGTGAGAAATCCCAGTTCAGGGAAGCCTCTGTCATATAGCGCTGATACTGCTCTGTATTGAGGATTGAGGCACGGAAGAGCTTACGGGCGAACTCACGATCCTCCTCATCACGATATTCAGGAAGAAGCTCGAAGTTGGCATTTGACTTTTCCTCAAAACGTTTGATTGTCTTCAATACAAATGTATCAACAACATCCTTATCGTCATTCCAATATAGACTGATTTCCTCAAGAACGGCATTCAGGTCATCGTTATCCTGAATGAACTGACGATAAAGCTTACGCCACATCTCACGATCTGCCTCATAGCTGGTATCGGCATCAGCCATATACTCCTTATATATATCGCTTGCCTCTATCTGGAGATAAAGTTTCTTTACATATTCGATGTTGTCTTCCCAGATATGCTTCTGACTGTCATAGAACTCCTGAAGCATCTTATTGATTTCGAGTTGGAAGGCAAACTTATTATCTACGAACTTAGAAGAAGGAGCTGCCTGTCCCTCACGCTGAGCACGTGCAGCAGCCACCTCAAGGTGCTTACGCGCCATCTTTGTTACTTCAACGATGAGCTGAAGAAGATAATTATAAAGATGATACGATTTTGACAGACTGAAAACAAGTTCCTTTTCAGCATTGTCAATGTTGTGATTACCGTTCTGGAAATACGCATAGGTAAGTTGCACGGCTTTGATACGGATTAGTTCTCTGTTAATCATTGCACCTATAATTGGTCTTTTTATCTTTAGTGTTCATAGATTGACTGTTTCCATTAGCTCACCTGCGCTTCAGGCTACAATCTCTTCATAACGAGTGCAAAATTATGAAAAATGATGCGATTATCCAAATAAAATAAGCATTTTTAGCAGAAAAAGTAACGATTTTCGTGAAAATCCTTGTTTAAGTCAAGAAATATGCGTACCTTTGCACCGCTTTTTTGAGCACATCCCGTAAACCGAGATGATTTTCTCGTGTGATGGCGAATTAAGCAATTAACAAATTATCGTTTAACAACTTAATTTAGAGTAACACAAAGTTATGTTAGAAATTTCAGTAAAAGGTCAGAACAGAACTGACATGGGTAAGAAGGCATCAAAGCTGATGCGTAAGGAAGGTCTCGTACCATGTAACCTCTATGGTGAGAAGAAGGACGAGAACGGTCTTCCAGTAGCTAAGGCTTTCGCTGTTTCATTCGCAGAGCTTCGTAAGGTTGTTTACACTCCAAACATCTACGTTATCAACCTCGACATCGAGGGCGAGAAGCACATTGCTATCCTCAAGGAGCTCCAGTTCCACCCAGTAACAGACGCTCTCCTTCACGTTGATTTCTTCGAGGTAACTCCTGAGAAGCCAATCACTGTTGGTATCCCTGTAAACCTCGTAGGTCACGCAGCTGGTGTACGTGCCGGTGGTCGTATGAGCCTCTCTATCCGTCAGCTCAAGGTTACTGCTCCTTACGGTAAGATTCCTGAGAAGCTCGACGTTGACGTTACAGCTCTTGAGATTGGTAAGTCAATCAAGGTTGGTTCACTCCACTACGAGGGTCTCGAGCTCGCAACAGGTAAGGAAGTAGTTGTATGCTCTGTCAAGATGACACGTGCTGCTGCTGCCGCTGCTGCTGAAGCTGCTGCCGCTAAGAAGTAAACCACGCTTTACTGACAACAAAAACATAAAAGGGCGCCCGAAAAGGTGCCCTTTTTAAGTGAAAAGTGAAGAGTGAAGAATTTATGTTTGCTCTTTCCTGAATTAGTCAAACGAAAAACGTAACTTAAATTCTTCACTCTTCACTTTTCACTCTTCACTATAAAAAAATATGGAAAAATATCTAATCGTCGGTCTTGGAAACCCAGGACCTGAATATCACGAAACCAGACATAACGCAGGTTGGATGGTAATAGATAGCTTTGCCGCAGAGCAAGGTGTTACATTCGACGACAAGCGTTACGGTTATGTGGCAGAAACAAGCGTTAAGGGTCGTAAGCTCTTTCTGCTAAAGCCTACCACATATATGAACCTTAGCGGCAATGCCGTGCGCTATTGGCTTGAGAAAGAGAATATTCCGACAGAGAATCTTCTCGTCATCGTTGACGATCTTGCCCTTCCTCTTGGAAAGATGCGCCTCAGAGGCAATGGCTCTAATGGCGGTCACAATGGTCTTGGCCACATTCAGCAACTCATTGGCCAGAAGTACGCTCGTCTTCGCATGGGTATCGGTAGCGAATTCAACAAGGGACAGCAAGTGGATTGGGTTCTCGGCAAGTTCTCAGACGAGGACAAGCAGACTCTTCAGCCTTGCATCGATACCGCACGAGAGATAATAAAGAGTTTCGTCCTTGCAGGTATTGAAAGGACTATGAACCAGTATAACAAGAAGTGATGAACGAACAGGCTCGCATAGATAAATGGCTATGGGCAGCACGTATCTTCAAGACTCGTAGCATAGCTGCTGACGCTTGCAAGAATGGTCGTGTAACCAAGAACGGCGTGAATATCAAGCCAAGCCATATAATAAAGGTGGGAGAAACCGTTTCGGTGAAGAAACCGCCTGTAACCTACTCTTTCAAGGTATTAAAGGCAATAGAAAACCGTGTAGGTGCGAAACTCGTTCCTGAGATATACGAGAACGTGACAGATCCAAAGCAATATGAGCTTCTGGAAATGTCACGCATCAGCGGTTTCGTAGATCGTGCTCGTGGTACTGGTCGTCCAACGAAGAAAGACCGCCGCGCGATGGACGCATTCGTTGAGCCTGCCATGTTCGGGTTTGATGATGAATTCGATTTCGACCTTGACGATGAGGAAGAAGAATAGCATGGAAATGAAAAGTGAAAAATGAAAAATACAAGTTAGTATTTATTGCTAACCGATTATTCGGAATAGCGTAACCTGTATTTTTCATTTTTCATTTAAAACACAATAGCACCCGCAATGCCAATATGCTCGGTGCTTGCAGAAGGGAATATGGCTACGGCTGTATTCCCTTTGTCATTTTCTGCCTTATCCTTCTTGATGGTTAGTTTTTGCCAGACAGGAAGCATAAGATAAGCAGCCTCACTCGACAGATAGCCTATCGCAGCACCAGCAAGCACATCATGCACATAATGTTTTCTATGCGTAACGCGAAGCGTGGCTGTTGTAGCAGCAATAGCGTAGGCAGAAATGCCTATCCACGGCGAAACATCCTTATACTCGTGCATCACAAGGTTTGCACCACAGAAAGCTTTCGCACTATGCCCTGAAGGGAAAGCCTTATCGTCAGAGTCGTCAGGTCGCCATTCATGCACCGTCATCTTCAATCCACCGGCAATACCATACGTCATACCCCATGCAGCAACCGTTACAAACAACCTATCCTTTAAGCTATGTGCCGGCTGCACGCCACAAGGCTCAAGAGCGAAATTCATCGCCGTAGGTACATATTGCAGATAATCCTCCACCTGCGCGTGAGCACAAGCAGAGGACACCACCATAAACAGAGAAACAATCAGTTTCTGAAACATCAAATAAGTACTAATTACTAATTACAAATTACTAATTTTCAATCTTCAATTAGCATAGCTTTAGAATCTTCCGCCGCCACCGAAGCCACGGCCACCGCCGAAGCCGCCAGGGCCACCACCGCGACCACCACGGCCACCGCCAAAGCCACCAGGAGGAGGGCCAGGCATACCACCAGGGCCACCGAAGCCACCACGACCGCCACGAGCGTTCTTACCGCCAAAGGCATTGAAGCGATAGATTACGTGAAGCATAACGTAGCTGTTGATTGCATTGTTCCAAGACTCACTACGTCCCATTGCATCTTCGCTATAAGAGAAGCTGCTCTTATTATGGAGAATATCATAGAACTGCAAAGAGAATGTAAGAGGCTTACCCTTGAGAAGGCTCTGAGAGATCTGTGCATTCCAGATAAACTCATTAGTATTTGCCTCTGCATTAGCATAGTTACGACGTGAAGACATGTGAGCACTTGTAGAGAATGCTGTTCCCCAAGGTGCTGTAGCCGTGATGTCTGTACCATACTGGAAATCCCATGTATTTCTATCACGATCTGACTGGAGCTTGTTCTTACTGATGTTATAAGTAAAACCACCATTAAGCTCAACCTCAAGCCAACCATTACGGTAGCTGATACCAAGATTCTCACCGAGAGATGTTGAGCGGTTATAGTTCTTTACAGCATCTGATGTCTTGTCAAGATTAACATAGCTCACGCTGTTGGTATAGCGAATGTTTGAGAAGCTATTTAAGTTCCAGACACCCATTGTATCGATAGCCGTATTATACATAAACGCACCATTGATATTCCAGTTACCATTGATATTCTCCGGCCTTGTTGTCTGAGCACCTGTCAATGGATCATAGTAAACCTTATTGGCTACGCTATTGTTCGTATTGCTATAGTTCACGAAAGCCATGACGCTACTGAAGTGGCTCTGTACATAGTTGTTATAGCGAAGAGAGAAGTTCTGTGTGAAAGAAGGCTTCAAATCTGGATTACCAATCCTGATGTTCATTGGATCGCTATCGTCTGTTATTGGCAGCATATCCTCCATTGAAGGCTGATTTGTATTTGCACGATAGTTCAGACGAAGGCTCTTTCTTTTGTTGAACTTATAACGGAAGTCGAGAGTAGGGCTGAAATTGCTCACGCTACGCTTCTCATCAAAGTGCTGACCAAGATAATCATATACAAGATGCTGAGTCTGTGGCTGATAGAGCACACCGAGATTCAAGTTGTAGGCATTTGTTGTACGAAGCCATGTAAGCTCAAACTCCTGTGTATTGTTCTTATACTCAGTATAGCGACTGAGAGAATCTCTATAATAAGGAGAATTAAGACTGAGTGGCTTATAACCGCCAATAAAGTCATCAAAGCCATTGTATCGCGGAATTATATTTCCTCCAAATGAGTTGCGATAATCACTAAAGTCATAAGTATCGCGACTGTTGTCTCTGTCACTATGCTGATACATGTACTTAAACACGAGGAAAGAGTACTTTGAAAGTCTCTCTGTGTAAGAAGCAGAAACCTGATAGCTTGAGCTGTTGGTTGGAGCTGTGTTATAACGGTTCTTCCAATAAACAGAATCCGCACCATCAATATTCTTGATACGATACAAATCAGTCTCACTTACACTAAGTGACTCATTCTCATTAGTTGACTTCTGATACCTTCCCTGCACAGTAATGCTATTACCACGACTTGAAAGCTTACGGCTAACGGTTCCCCGCACGTTGAAGTTAGTATTCTCACCATGACTGATACTCATGTTATTGTTTCTGTTCACAAGAAGAGAGTCCATTGGATGCAAGGCGCTGATTCGTTTCATCATATCAGCATCAAGCGGATCAAACTCGCCATTAGCATCCTTTGAGTAATCGTATGGATTCTTAGAGAAAGAAGCATTCAATCTCTGAGAATGTGAGTCATTATTGCCGAGTGAATAGCTTGGGCGAATCTGAATAGTTGTCAAAGTATCAGGATGCCACTCCAAACGACCACCGAAGTTGAAGTTGTCTCTTCTGCTCTGTGATCCTGACTGGCTATTGCTGAAAGCACCTGTTCTGTTCACACGATTCTCACTTGCAGTTACAGTAAAGTTGTCACCATCACTATGATTCCAACGACCATTGAGATCTACGATAATCTTATCCTTCACCTCATAGTTATAGTTAAGACCTACCATCTTATTTGCCTGCAAGCCATTGGCACCACCGCCACGACCGCCACGACCACCAAAGCCACGATCGTTAGTGTTATTGGCATTGCCGAATGCCATGAGTCGGCCATTATCTTTCATAAGACCACCCATCAGACGTCCTGCATAGCGATCCTTTGTACCAATAGCAAGGTCTGCATTTCCAAGGAAGCCCTTGTTCATACCTGGCTTGATACCGAAATCAAGGATTGTATTCTCTTCACCATCGTCAACACCTGTCATTCGAGCCATATCCGACTTCTCGTCATAAGCCCTTACCTTATCAATAATAGATGTAGGGAGATTCTTCAGAGCTGTCTGGGTATCACCAGTCATAAACTCCTTACCATCCACCTTGATTTTCGTCACCTCCTTACCATTGATTTTGATTTTACCATTCTCATCAACCTGTGCACCAGGCAGACGCTTCACGAGTTCCTCAACTACGGAACCCTCAGGAGTGCGATAGGCAGCTGCATTATAGATAAAGGTATCCTCCTTCACAACAAGCTTCTGAGCCATACCCTTAGCCACAACCTCCTTCAGCATCACGGCATCAGCAGCCATATTGATCTTTCCGAGAGCTATGTCCTTGGCATCAGCAACAGTAATGTTACGATACACATTGGTGTAACCGATGTTGGTCATTTTCAGAATGTACTTACCATCTTCAGGAGCAGTAACCTTGAAGGTACCATCCTCTGCCGATGCAGCACCAGTAACATACGTAGAGTCAGTCTTTAGCAACTGAACAGTCGTCTGCATAAGAGGCTCCTTTGTCTCTTTGTCGAAGATTGTGCCACTTACCACACGATTCTGTGCCATAGCACCACAGCATACGAGCAGCAGCGAAGCAAGCGCGAAAAGTCTTTGTTTCATATTGTGATTTTTATTATGATTTTTCCCTTTTTTAAACGAAGTATTCCCAGTGCAAGACTAATACATTTACCATGTACCGTTTACCATTTACAATGTATAATCTTCAATTTAGTATTGTCAATTACCTTGTTCACAGTCTTCAGTAGGATAATATGCAATTTGTCCTTTTATCTGCATTTTTCGTACTTCCCAACTTTTGAACCGATTCATCTATTTAACGAGAAAAAGATTAAAAAGTTTAACGCATTTTGAACTTTTTTTTGCATTTCCTCGAAAATATGTATATCTTTGTACCTAAAATCTTAAAAAGGTTAAAGACAAACGCCCTATGTATTAGGACGAATGGCTGGAGACTATCGACTTTCGCCCTCCATCTTACAACAAATAATAACAATTCTAAAAAAATAAGGTGATGGATGCAAAGGGCGCTGACATACAAATAATTTATACTCTGTAGGATATTAGAAGTTCAAGTTATAATCGAAAAAAGATATGCAGAGAATACATCTTGAAGATTTTTGGGAATCTTCAGAAAAAACTTTTTCACTTTTCATTTTTCATTTACTTCAGGTTCGCTTCTAATTCGCTTCTAATTCGCTTCTAAACCGTTTCAGCTCCCTTTCATGGAATGGGACTTACATGGGATTTGCAACGAACTTACTACGGACTTGCGAAGGCAACAGTTTTCTAATCATATTGCTCACTTTTACAGATAGAAAAACAGAATTTTCATACTACTCGTCAACTCGTCACCCGTAACGCTGTAACGATTTGTGTCTTAACAATTTACAACGGTGATTCATTTCATCTCACTCGTCACCCACTCATCACCCTCAAGTAGTATATCCATCTGATATAGAACAAGTTGCAAGGTTCATTCACTCGTCACCCATTTTTAGGGTGACGAGTGAATTGCAGGTAAATTACGTGTATAAACATCACGTACTCAATAAGATACAAAGATATTGGTGACGAGTTGGGTGACGAGTGGTATAGGGTGAATCAGCGCCGTAAGCTTCAATATTACAATAACTTACAGCATTACGGGTGACGAGTGACGAGTTTTTTCAAAACTCTTTTTTTGAACATAAAATTGCAATCTCCACATTGCAATTTCCATACTTTTTAAGATTAACGTCTGTTATTTCTTCATTCAATCGTTGTTCTATTTTCTATGCAGAAGTGATGGTATGGAAAAACTTTTTCTGTTTTTCTTGGCGGTATTGGAATTTTTGTTTACTTTTGTCCTCGTAATGAACTATTACAAACATTCCACATATAATGAAATGAATAATATTTATAACAATCTATTGAATAAGCTTAACCCCCAAAGGATAAAATGATTATCCGCAATCACCCGATAGCGCCCCGTAGGGGCAAAAGCTCATAGCCTAGGGCATCGCCCTAGGTAGATGAATGTTGGTTATTTCGCCCTGTAGGGGCAAAAGCATTATCTCATATTGGGCTCATATTGGAGCTTTTGCCCTTGCAGGGCGAAAAACTCGCTCACCATACCTAGGGCGATGCCCTAGGCTATGTGCTTTTGGGCTTTCAGCCCGCCTGTCACGTAATTGCTGACAATCATAAAGGTGAATAATATGATTAAAGAAAAAAATCAATGAAAGAAAAGTCGCTCAAAAGAATTTATAATAGCTTGTCTCATAAATTTAGTTTTGTATTATTTATTAGCATTTCACTTTTATCATGCAACAGAAATATAGATTCAAAGATTGAAAATTGCTACAACATAAATGATACCCTAATAAATATGGAAGATTTGTATCCAGAGGAGTGGGACACTCTATATTATTTTGCAGAAGGATGTTCTCTTGATGAATTAGAGAAAAGAATTGGAGCTACCTATGGCTATTCGTTTGTTGATATAGGCAGTAAGTTACTCTTAGTAAATAAGCCGGAAGTAATTTATAACAGAGGTTGGGAAGTAACTTGTGACGAAGAACCTGAAGGGGTCTATTTTTTATTTGAAAACGATCCTAAAATAGTCGCTCTTCCTCGCAATAAAACAAAATTTCTAATCAAAAGAAGAGGCAGAAAATCATTTTGGGTAATCCATCAAGAATAAAAACTTATACGATGTCTTCATAAAATGCAGAAAAGAAGTGCCATGCACGAGACACAACACTTCTTGTTATCATGGAATCTGGACAATAAAATCCTACAATTTGCGCACTTCATCAATGCTTAGTCCGAGACTATTTGCAATGACATCTATAGGTACACCGTTCTTCTTCAGACTTAGGGCATTAGCAAGAGTAGCATCCTTACGTCCTTTCTCTTCTCCTTGTTTCATGCCTTTCTCCATACCTTCTTTCATACCTTCTGCACGACCTTCTGCACGACCTTCAGCATGTCCCTGACGGAAATATCCCTTCATAAGCGTCCTTTCGCTTACAATCTCGTCCCAGAACTTATCGTATGCCATACGCTGAGCATCGGTGTATGCCGACTGTTCCACGATACCGACAGCCTTGCAGATGTACTCATTCTCCATCATCTCCGCAGGTATTTCCTTTGTCTGCTCGTTTATTTCAGTAAGGAAGCGAAGCCAAAGTACCATCATTTTCTTGTCGCTTACGCTTGACGGGCGGAACTTGGGCAGTTCAAGGAAAATTGTTTCAAAGCCTTTTATCGTGTTCTCCGGATGCTCAACATTCGCTGGTACATAACGATGATAGAACTCATCCTTCAAGTTAGGGAAGGCAATGTCATTTATGATACTGACACAATATACCTGACGCAGTTCGTCATATCCATCCCCTTTCTCAAGCGGACGGAAAATCTCATTGGACGTGTTGAAGAATTCACGTTGTAGAAAACCCGCCGTCCAATACATCTGCATCTCAACAATAAACTGCCTGTTAAGATTATCCGTACAACGAACATCTACCATAGAGTATTTCTTCGAAGGATTTTCAGGAACCACCTCTGGCGCAATATATTCCAAACTTTTAATCTCATTACCATTATTTAACGGAAGAACGGCATTGAGGAAACTCTGGAGCAGGTCTTTCTGCTCACAAAATACTTTTCTGAAAGTTAAGGTGGCATTCGGGTCAAGATATTTTGCCATAATGTTAAAAGTCTAAGGTATAAAGTTAAAGGCCAAAAGTCTTTAGGCTTTTGCCATTCGTCTTTTATCTTTCTTTGAGTACAAAAGTACAAACTTTTTCTTGTTTCTCCAAGAAAAAGAACATTTTTTTCATTTTACTCAGGAAATGCTTCTATTGTGTGTCTGATACTCAAAGTCGGTTTATCATCCAACAATCTTACATTCTTGACATATTGACAGATAACCAGAAAAACAAGAAAACAAGAAACTGAAAATACATTTTTTATAAGAGGACATTAAAAAAAAGAGAGCTTTATGGGGTGTTACGATTTTTTTTATTAACTTTGCACTCGCAATATTATAGTGCGCCAGCCTTTTAGGAGGCTGACACGCACTAATTGCTTCGTGCGAACTTAGGTTTGTACCCGAAATTATCGACAAACAACAATACATGAATCAAAGGGTCATTATTTCACAGAACCTCGAAGCCGAACTGGCTTCTGCCATCGCTGACTGCGAGCACGATCGTATCTTCGTACTGACAGACACTATCACCCTTGAGAAGTGCTGGCCAGTTGTCAGCAGCTACGAATGCCTTGCCAACGCACAGATGATTACCATAGGTGCTACCGACATGGCTAAGACTCTGGAATCTACTGCCCACGTGTGGGAGGGATTGCAGAAGGGAGGTGCCACACGCCACTCTCTGCTCATCAACCTCGGAGGCGGTATGATTACGGATCTCGGCGGCTTTGCGGCAAGCACGTTCAAGCGCGGTATCAATTTCATCAATATCCCTACCACTCTACTCTCTATGGTAGATGCTTCGGTAGGTGGCAAGACAGGCATCAACTTCGGTGGATTGAAAAACGAGATTGGTGTGTTCAATGACTCAAAATACGTGATTCTCTGCACGGAGTTCCTAAAGACTCTTGACCACGAGAACATAGCTTCTGGCTATGCAGAGATGCTGAAACACGGTCTTATTCTTCGTCAATCAGCACCTGTTTCTGAGGCTACCAAGGCTGATTACACAGCCATGTGGGCAGAGTTGATTAACTTCGACCTTACGAACCCTGACCTCAAGCAACTGCAACGCATGGTGGCTGAGAGCGTTCAGGTTAAGGAGCGCATAGTGGAGGAAGACCCTCACGAGCATGGCATTCGCAAGGCTCTCAACCTCGGTCATACCGCAGGACACGCCTTCGAGTCATGGGCAATGAAACATACACCTGTGCTACACGGCTATGCTGTGGCATGGGGCATTATACCAGAGCTGTATCTGGCAGTTAAGAAGACAGGTTTCCCTGTTCAGGTGATGCGCCAGACGGTTCAGTTCATTCGCGAGAACTATGGCATACTGCCAATAACATGCGACGACTACCCTACCCTTCTGGAACTTATGTCGCATGACAAGAAGAACATAGCAGGCGTTATAAACTTCACCCTCCTCGGTGGTATTGGTGATATTCGTATCAACCAGACAGCCACTAAGGAAGAGATTGAGGAAGCGCTGGATTTCTTCAGGGAAGGATAAAAGCAAATTAAGGAGTACAAGGAGTGAAAGGAGTACAAGGAGTGCAAGACGATAGTAAAATCGCAACATCTCCCCGACTACAAAAACGCTCCTTGTACTCCTTGCACTTTATAAACACCTTTTGAACCACATCAAAAAAAGAACATAAAATATGTCACCCTTATTAATTCTGAAACTTGTCGGCTCACTTGCCCTACTGATGTACGGTATGAAGTCCATGAGCGAATCATTGCAGAAAATGGCTGGCTCACAGCTGCGTCACGTACTTCAGGCAATGACCAAGAACCGCTTCACAGGTATGATTACAGGTGCTTTCGTAACAGCATCCGTACAGTCTTCTACTGCTACAACGGTCATGACCGTGAGCTTCGTAAACGCAGGTCTGCTGACGTTGGCACAGGCTATCTCCATCATTATGGGCGCAAACATAGGCACCACGTTCACCGCGTGGATCATGTCTGCGGGTTTCTCTTTCAACATTACAGACTTCGTATGGCCTGCCTTCTTCGTAGCTATAATCCTTATATATAGCAAGAGACGCAAGTCAGTAGGTGATTTCCTCTTCGGTATCAGCTTCCTGTTGCTCGGTCTTGGTACCTTGAAGGCAACAGGCACGGAAATGCATCTTGAGAACATCCCAGCCGTTATACAATTCTTTGAGTCATTCGACGACAGCTACCTCACATACATCATTTTCCTCTTCATTGGTGGCGTAATGACTGTTTGCGTGCAGTCATCAGCAGCCGTAATGGCTATCACAATGGCTCTTTGCTCAACAGGCGTAATGCCTATCTATCTTGGCATAGCACTCGTTATGGGCGAGAACATCGGAACTACCGTTACATCTAACGTGGCTGCCCTAACAGCCAACATTCAGGCTCGCCGAGCAGCCTTCGCCCACATGTTCTTCAACATCTTTGGCGTTATCTGGGCTCTCTGCATCTTCCGCATCTTTATCAACTTCGTATGCGGTATCGTGGGTTTCCCAACCGAGGGCGCTACTGCTGCCGATGCAAAGCTTCTGCCTACCGTACTGGCAACCTTCCACACCACGTTCAACGTGATCAACACGGCAATCCTCATCTGGTTCATTCCTTACATTGAGCAGTTCGTATGCCGAGTAATCACCAAGAGCAAGGAGGAAGAGGAGGAGTTCAGACTTCGTTTCATCAGCTCTGGATTCATGCAGACTCCTGAGCTTTCCGTGCTTGAGGCAGAAAAGGAAATCCGTTCATTCTCTTCACATACACAGAAAATGTTCCACCTTGTTTGCGACCTTCTGAAAGAGACGAACAAGACCGACTTTGTGAAGAAGTACTCACGCATTGAGAAGTATGAGGCTATTACCGATAACATCGAACTTGAGATTGGCCAGTATCTCAACGAGGTTTCTTCAGAACGTCTTTCTGATGCAACCAAGGCAAAGATTCGTGCCATGCTCCGTGAGATTTCTGAGATTGAGTCAATCGGCGATTCATGCTACAACATAGCACGCTCACTCAACCGAAAGATTTCGGGCAAGGAAGACTTCACAGAAGAGCAATACAGCCACATAACGCAGATGATGGGACTTGCAGATCAGTCGCTTACTGAGATGAACACCCTTATGAACGGCTATCGTGAATCGCTTGATATTAATAAGGTATTCAACATTGAGACGGAGATCAACAACTTCCGTAATCAGCTCAAGACTCAGAATGTCAGCGATATGGATGCTCAGAAATACACCTATGCCATCGGCACTATCTACATCGACATTATCTCTGAGTGCGAGAAACTTGGCGACTATGTTGTGAACGTAGCCGAGGCTCGAATGGGCATAAGACAAAGACCACAGAAAACAAGGGAGAGGCAGTAAAAGCCCCCCAAGGGGGAGTATTTTTATAGTAATGCCGCTCATAGGAAATCCTGCAGGAAGACCTACGAGCGGCAATTATTATTTCCCCCTATGATTAGAAATACTATCTAAAAAACTCCCCCTTGGGGGCTGGGGGGCTTTTACTACTTTCCTAACAATTTATTGTTCATTAAAAAGTCAGTTATCAGCTTTGTGAACAGAAGGAAGTGATGTGACTTTTGTACATAAATAATGTGCTGGCTTGCATAATAAAACTGACGCTATAATTGGTAATAACGAAGCTAACCAAATATCTGATATATAGTCAGAGAATAATCCCCTAAAACACATATGCATGATATAAATCTCTAAAGAATACTCTCCGAGTTTCTTCAAAGGCATCATTACAAATCGATACTTGCCAACCATTGACAAAATTAAACAACATAATAATAGGCCGAGTAGCCTTCTTACTGATTCACGGACTATCAAAACCTGCTCAAATTCAACCTTATATAATAGCAACAAAAGCACAACAAGCACCCCTACCCATAGAAGATTAAAATGTTTACATTGCTTTGACTGTGCGCCTGCATAAATACCCGCAATGAAAAAGGGTATTTTAGTTATTCCCAACTGTGTCATCATATAATAGTCATTAGCATATTTATATAAAAATACTAATCCCAATACACATAACAAAATAAGAAGTATTACTCCCACCCATCGACGGCATCCCCTATATAAGATAGGAAAAATTGCATATAATAAAACAGATAAAGAAATATACCACATACCATCATTCCCATATAACCAAAAGTAAAGAGTTGATAATTTCAACAGCAAAATATCAACACCAAATTCGCCCAAACAATATTCCCTCAAGAAAAATGGTAATGAGATAAGTATGTATGGTATCAATAATCTATTAAGCCTTTTGTGATAAAACTGTGAAAGAGAGGCATTCTTGCTAAATGAATAGTATAATCCAAATCCAGACAAAAAAAGAAATCCTTCTGTAAAAATCAATCTACCAAAGTTATCTAATAATAATACAAGCCATTGTGGACTTGAAAGTTTGCTCCATGAAAGGAAATGCAATATTAGGACATCTAACATGGCGATTCCCATTAACTCTGTCCTATATTTACTTATCAGATTATAATCTATTGCCTTTTTAACAATCATTTTATATAAAAAAAGTATAAATACTAAAGTTTCCCTCCCTCTGATAGTTCTTTTAATTAATGTATTCTCGAAAATTTGTTGTAATCATGTATTTGCTTAAATTACATATTACAACGAATTAACTGGAACCATCATTTTTCAGGAACTTTCAGGAAGAGGGAAACTTTAGTTGTCTGTAAATGAAAAATTAAAAATGAAAAATACAAGTCAGTTTATATTGCTAACAAAAAGCGTAACCTGTATTTTTCACTTTTTATTTCTCATTTATTACTTTCCTAACAACTTATTAGCTGCATTGCCAATAGCTGAGTTTGCCTTGTTTGCAGCATCGTTAACCTTGTCAGCAGCCTTGTTTGCTGCATCGTTAACCTGAGTCTCAGCCTTAGCCTTAGACTCATTCACCTTAGCCTCAGCTGCACTCTTTGCATTATTGGCAGCATTGTTAGCAGCAGCCTCAGCAGTATTCTTTGCAGCATCACCTACAGTCTTGGCATCAGCCTTAACAGCAGCAACAGCATCCTCAGCAGTAGCCTCTGCACTTGTTGGGAGGTTCTTGATACCATCAATGAGAGAAACAACAGTTGCATTGTTAGCAGCAGACTTGAGTGACTCTGAGTTAGTGCTTATAAACTCCTGAATCTTAAGGGCATACTTCTTAGCCTCCTCAACCTTACCTTCCTCAACGAGCTTAGCATACTCATCTTTAACCTTTGTAAGAGCAGCCTCGATCTTAGCAGGATCCTTGGTGTCAGCCTTGAGAGCCTCGTCAAGATCGGATGTAATCTCCTCAGCATTGTCGATATTGAGATTAACGACTACTGAGTCT
The DNA here is from genome assembly GCA_902778265.1 of uncultured Bacteroidales bacterium. Taxonomy (GTDB): domain Bacteria; phylum Bacteroidota; class Bacteroidia; order Bacteroidales; family Bacteroidaceae; genus Prevotella. The sequence goes on from CACYXI010000023.1 coordinate 31,970, forward strand.
TCCTGAGTCTCTGCCTCTGAATTAGCAGCCTTGTTGCCGCAACTTGCGAGAGCGAAAGCCACGCAAGCGAAAAGAACGACTTTCTTCATTTTTTCTTTCGGTTTAATAATTTCTTGTTTACGTTAATTCATCTATGGTTAAATCACCATTAAGCTTTTACGGGCAACAAAGGTAATAATCTTTTTCAAAATAACAAAAAATATCACATTTTTTAACCATTTAGCCTCTCATTTCTCCCATTACAAATAGGACATACAATGGATTTTGCCTTTTCTCTTGGTGATATGAGAAAAATATCTTACCTTTGCAGAGTCGAAAAAAACATAGTTATGAAAACATTAAAAATCTACTCTATATTAATGATGACGGCAATTCTGCTGACATCAACAAGTTGTGTAAGCGAAAAACTTGAACCAACTCCTTGCCCAAACACTCCGATTGCATCAACATCGTTCAAAGCATCAACCCAAATGGCATTCCCTCTTTTGGCAAAAGTCGATTCATTTGCCAAGCCAAACGAGAATATCTGCATCTCACCAATCAGTTTATCGGAAGCATTGGCAATGATTGCTAATGGAGCTAACGGCAATACTCTGAGACAGATAACTAATGTTGTTGGCACACCTGACGAAAGCATAGAAAAGGTGAGTGAGGTGTTTGGCACACTCAATAAATACCTTGCCACAGCCGATGAATCTTCTTCTGTCACTTTAGCAAATTCTATTTGGATTGACGAAAGCATCAAGGTAAAGGATGACTTTACAGATAAAAACAAAGAACTGCTAAGTGCAGAAACCATTAATCAGGAATTAGCATCCTATGAAACAAAGAACAACATTAATTCCTGGTGCGAACAAAAAACGAATGGCAATATCAAAGAGTTTCTAAAAGAACCTCTTTCCGAAAATGATGATATTGTGCTTATTAACACTTTGCACTTTAAAGCAAGATGGAAAGATGAATTTAGCAAAAAGAAAACGAAAGAAGCCGATTTTACGAATTATGACGGATCTAAATCTAAGGTCATGATGATGAACATGTGTTTGGAAGGCCTTGCTTGCCCAGGCAAAAAGATGGATATGGCAATATTCCCTTATAGTAATGGGACTTTCTGCATGGAAGTTTTCCTGCCACATGAAGGAGAAAACCTTGATAGTTGCCTTGCCAATTTTACTGCCGAGAATGTAGAAAAAATGGAAAAATGGGCAACCGAATTTGACGAAGTAAATGTAAGTATGCCTCGTATGGAACTAAAATGCGAGACAAATTTCAACGAACCGCTCAAAGCAATAGGTATGACAGAAGCATTCTCGCAAAAGGCTGATTTCTCGGGTATTAGCGATGACGGTGGGAAAATTTCGGAAGTCAAACAGGCTACTACAATAAAAATTGACGAAGAGGGAACTGAAGCATCAGCAGTAACAATAGAGAAATGTTGTACTCTCTCTGCAATAATGGAGCCAAGAACTCTTGAATTTAATATGAATCGCCCATTTGCCTATATCATCCGTGAAAAGGTATCAGGAACTATCCTTTTCATGGGCAAGGTAAGGAAGCTATAACTACGCTCATCCTTCGTTCTTCCTTCGCTCTTCCTCCGTACCAAAGTCGGTGCAAAGTCGGTGGAAAGTCGGTGAAAGTGCGATATACAATAAGAGTTTCATCGAGTTTGGTACGGAAGAACATAAAAAGATCAAGGATAGATTTGTAATTGTTCAACTATGTTCAAAAACCTTATGCGTGCCAAAGTTTTCTTAGTATAACCTTTTGATTTAATGCAAATTGCATATCGGGAAACGGACAAAAGGGAAAATAAACGGTAGAAAATTTGGTTTACACTCGAAAAATTAGTAACTTTGCACTCGCAATATATCGTGCGCCAGCCTTTTAGGGCTGACACGCACTATTGCTTCGTGCGAGCCTAAGTTTGCACTCACAAAAGCGATTAATCAAACGCAAAGACGCTGAGTCGCAAAGATAATAAGAATTTGTGTCTTTGCGTTCAATAAAAATAATTAGAACACGAAATTCACAGAAACAACGAAAATTCCGTTTTATTCGTGTTTTCCGTGTTCAGAATAAAAGACAAAAGCATTATCGATAATTAACAAACAGAATATTCTAATGAACATACTTGAACTTAGTGAGCAGGAGATAGGCAGACGCGAAAGTCTGCAACAGCTTCGTGACATGGGTATCGAGCCATACCCTGCAGCAGAATATGTAGTTGACGCTTGGAGCGATGAGATTCGCGACAACTTTGTTGACCTCCCAACAGAGAAAGATGCAGAGGGCAATGAGGTGCCAGGCACACCAACTCCAGAGAACAGCCGTATGGTAAGCATCGCCGGTCGTATGATGGGCCGCCGTATCATGGGTAAGGCTGGTTTCGCAGAGCTTCAGGACTCAAAAGGCCGTATTCAGGTCTATGTTAAGCGTGACGAGATCTGCCCAGGTGAGGACAAGGAACTGTACAACACAGTATTCAAGAAGCTCCTCGACATCGGTGACTTCATCGGCGTTAAGGGTTATGTGTTCCGCACAAAGACAGGTGAGATTTCAGTTCATGCTCAGGAGCTTACACTTCTCTCTAAGTCACTCAAGCCTCTGCCAATCGTAAAGACCGACGCAGACGGCAATGTATATGACAAATTCGACGACCCAGAGCTTCGCTATCGTCAGCGTTATGTTGACCTCGTAGTGAACGATGGCGTTAAGGAAACCTTCCTCAAGCGTGCAACTATCATCCGCACAATGCGTAGCATCCTTGATGGTGCCGGCTATACAGAGGTTGACACTCCTATCCTCCAGAACATAGCAGGTGGTGCTTCGGCTCGTCCATTCATCACTCATTTCAACGCCCTGAATCAGGATATGTATATGCGTATCGCTACTGAGCTTTATCTGAAGCGCCTTATCGTAGGCGGTTTCGAGGGTGTATATGAGATGGGGAAGAACTTCCGTAACGAGGGTATGGACAAGACTCACAACCCAGAGTTCACATGTATGGAGCTTTACGTATCATACAAGGATCTCAACTGGGGTATGGGCTTCACAGAAAAGATGCTCGAGACTATCTGTACCGCTGTTAATGGCAAGCCAGAGGTTGAGATTGACGGTAAGGTTATCTCATTCAAGGCTCCATTCCGCCGCCTCCCTATCCTCGATGCTATCAAGGAGAAGACAGGCTACGACCTCTATCCTATGAACGAGGATGAGATTCGTGAGGTTGCTAAGAAGCTCGACATCGAGGTTGACGAGACAATGGGTAAGGGTAAGCTCATCGACGAGATCTTCGGTGAGACCTGTGAGGGCACATTCATCCAGCCTACATTCATCACAGACTATCCAGTAGAGATGTCACCATTGACAAAGATGCATCGCTCAAAGCCAGGATTGACAGAGCGTTTCGAGCTTATGGTTAATGGTAAGGAGCTTGCAAATGCTTACTCAGAGCTTAACGACCCAATAGATCAGGAGCAGCGTTTCATTGACCAGATGAAGCTTGCTGACAAGGGTGACGACGAGGCTATGATCATCGACCACGACTTCCTCCGCGCTCTTCAGTACGGTATGCCTCCTACATTCGGTATCGGTATCGGT
>CACYXI010000024.1 GCA_902778265.1 uncultured Bacteroidales bacterium
GCACAATGTTCTGAACAATACCTCTGCGAGCCGCTGTTACAAGTGAACTCCTTTCCGCAGAAGGCACATTTTCTTGTCTTTCTCATTTGACTCCTTTTTATGTGGTTTTACAATCAATTTCATGCAAACCTCCACGGAGTGAACTTTCGTCAATCTTTGACAATCCTTGTCAACTCATTCCACGATGATGCGTTCTTCAAATGAGGTCACTTCCTTGCTCCTTTCCCTCTCGTTCATCAGTCCATCTTTGTCTACTCTTGTCAACCTTTGTCAACCCAGTCCACGAGATGGCAAAATAAAAGCCCTCAAAATTCTCCGCGGTAGAAATGTGTTGCAAAGATAAGCGGATTTTTGAGAACCGCCAAAAAGCAAGTCCGAAGTGTTAAAATCCAAAAGTAGTTGATATACAGAGGTTTAACTCTATGTGTTTTTCATTGTTTATGGTTGTTTAGAGGTCTCTAAATACAACCAGAGAAAGCAGATGCTCCAATACTGGTCACAGTATTAGGAATAGAAACAGAGGTGAGAGATTCGCAATGAGAGAAAGCCTCATTCCCAATACTCGTCACAGATTCACCAATTACTACCGAAGTGATATTTCGTGAGACCTCAATTCCAAACACATCACTCATTTTTGTATCTGCACCCATATAGACTGTTCGAATAGCCTTACAACCATTAAAAGCACCATATTCAAGTCCTTTAATCTTAGTCGGAATTGAAACATACGCAAGACTTGAACAATACCAAAAAGCATATCCACCAACACTTGTCACAGAACTTGGGATGGACAGCGAAGTAAGACTTGAACACGCATAGAAAGCATACTCCCCAATTGTTGTCACGCTATTTGGTATTGTAACAGAAACAAGTCCGGAACAATCCTTAAAAGTGCCCCAACCAATACTCGTTACAGAATTAGGAATATTGACAGAGGCAAGGCTTTTACATTTTCCGAAAGCCAAATCCCCAATTGCTGTTACGCTATTTGGAATTTCAACAGAAATAAGCTTTTGACAGTCATAAAAAGCATTGTCTTTGATACTTGTTACACTATTAGGAATTGTAACAGAAGTTGCCCAAGCTCGACACCCTACCACTTCATTACCTTTGAGCAGCAAACCATCTTTCTGCTCAACATCAATTGCAGTAAAATTACATTTGCACTTACTCTGGTTCACAAAATCGCTCTCTAACATATAACAGCCTGAAAATGCGTTTTCACCTATATATTCCACACTACTTGGAATCGTAATAGAACTGAGACTACGACAATCTGCAAAAGCTCCGAAGTCAATAGAAGTCACACTACTCGGAATAACAACAGAAGTTAGATTACTACAACCATGGAACGTATAATAATCAATGTTAGTTACTGTCTCTGAGATTATCATAGAGGAGAGGTTACTACAACCAGAAAAAGCCGATTGACCTATTCTCTTCACATTGTCTGAAATCACAACAGAATTAAGATTGTCACAATCTCTAAAAGCATATCCCTGAATACACGTCACTTTATACTCTTTGCCTCCATAGATCACAGTAGAAGGAATAACAATATCGCCAGAATAACAGCGTCCATCCCCAGAAGTGACTTCTGCCTCAGGCTCCTCACTACCATACGTATAGTCTAGATTGTACCAAATGCCGTCAATCTCAGTTTGTGCATACCCTACCCCTGACACCATGAGCATCAGCAGTAACATCATGATTTTGTGGAAGTTACTTGTCTTCATATAATTTGTTTGTTCCTTGTTTTTAATAATCTTTCTTAATCGATTACAAAAGTACATATTTTCTTCGATTCACCCAAATAATTTCTCAATTATTTCAGAACACTTTCAAATTTTCATTGTTGTTCTGATTTGTTCCTTACTCTCCTGCTGCTCTTCTCTTACTCTTTTCGTCCTCTTCTGGTCCGAAGCATCTCCATCGCTACTCCATCGCTACTCCATCGTTACTCCATCGAAACGATGGACAATCGATGGATTATCGATGGATTACTGATGGATTATCTTATGAAAAATTACGGAATTTCAAGGGCAAGAAAGATTTCCTTGAAAAGTACGAATTTAATGAATTGCTTTTGCTTGATGAGTATTGGCAAATAACAATTTCTGTCAGTCGAAAACAGATTGTTGTCTTTTGCATAAAAACGGAAAATTCTTGCCCGAAAATAAAAAAAACATAAAAATCGAAAAAAAAGTGGAGAAAAGTGGCGGAAAGTGGGGAAAAATGTGTAATTTTGAACGCAAATTTAATATAAATTATACGTGCGTGTTATTATATAGTTATAAATGAGATTCTTAGGCAACATAGAGGCAAAGGCAGACAGTAAGGGACGTGTGTTCCTTCCTGCTGGTTTTCGCAAGGTGCTCCAGGCATCGGGCGAGGATCAGATTGTCATGCGCAAGGATGTGTTCCAGGATTGTCTCGTGCTATATCCAGAAAGCGTATGGAATGAGCAGGTGGATACGCTTCGCTCAAAGCTCAACCGCTGGAACAAGCAGCATCAGCAGATTTACCGTCAGTTCGTATCAGACGTGGAGCTGGTTAACCTTGACGCGAGCGGCAGAATGCTGATTCCACGACGTTACCAGCAGTTGGTGGGCATAACGCAGGAGGTTCGCTTCCTCGGCGTGGGTGACACCATCGAGATCTGGGCTGGCGGCAAGGACAGCAAGCCGTTCATGGATGCTGAGGACTTCGGAAAAGCATTGGAGGAGTTGATGGAAAGCCCCCAGCCCCCCAAGGGGGAGCCTTTTAGTTAGTACAAACGCTAAGAATCTGCAACTAAGGATTTCCATTTGCAACTAAAGTAACGTGGTAATTTAGTAACTCAGTAATTAGAAATTAGTAATTCGTAATTAGACTTCGTGATTATGTATCATATACCAGTTCTGCTGAATGAGAGCATCGATGGTTTGGACATCCGTCCGGGTGGCATCTATGTGGATGTGACCTTTGGAGGAGGTGGACACAGCCGTGAGATACTTCGCAGACTGAATGGTACAGGACGACTCTTCAGTTTCGATCAGGATGCTGACGCAGAGCAGAATATCGGGGAGGCTCCAGAGAACTTCACATTCGTAAGAAGCAACTTCAGATACCTTGACAACTGGATGAGATACTACGGCGTGGATCATATCGACGGTCTGCTTGCCGATCTTGGAGTATCTTCGCATCACTTTGACGACGAGACACGCGGTTTCTCCTTTCGCTTTGATGCGCCACTCGACATGAGGATGAACAAGCGTGCAGGAATGACTGCCGCTGACATCGTGAACACCTACGAGGAAGAACGTCTGGCTGATATCTTCTACCTCTACGGAGAGATGAAGAACTCACGAAAGATAGCCTCTGCGCTGGTGAAATATCGTCAGCAGGAGAAGATAGAGACTACTCAGGATTTTCTGAAAGCCGTAGAACCATTCTTCAAGCGTGAACGCGAGAAGAAGGATATGGCAAAGCTGTTCCAGGCATTGCGCATCGAGGTAAACCACGAAATGGATGCTCTGCGCGAAATGCTCTATGCCGCTACAAAGTGGCTCGGAGAAGGCGGAAGATTATCGGTGATAACCTATCACAGTCTTGAGGACAGGATTGTGAAGAACATCATAAAGACAGGCAACGCGGAGGGCAAGCGCAACGAGGACTTCTTCGGAAGGGTTAGCACTCCATACAAGGCGGTAAACAACAAGGTCATTGTGCCTGATGATGATGAGCAGAGGGAGAATCCTCGCTCAAGAAGCGCTAAGTTAAGGATAGCGGAAAAGATTGAAAACGAAAAGGAAGAATAAAGATGCAAGACGATAAGGACATAAAACTTAACATTGCTCCTACGCCAGCAGAGGAATCTGTGGTGCAGGATGATCTTGCGTCTGTAGCTCCCAACGAAGCTCAGGCAAGCGAACCCGTGCCTGATGCCGTAGCAGAAGAGAAGGTTGACAAGGATCTTGCCGAGAACGAACAGACAACATCCGATCTGAACGACCCTACCGCCAAGACCCTTGAGGACATCATGGAGGAGGAGGCGGAAGAGTCGGAAACGCAACCGCCATCAAACTTCTCTCTGAGTCGCACGCTTGGAGGTGCTATTCTGGCACACGTGATCCAGAGTCAGATAAAACTGGTTCTGCTCATCACCCTCTTCCTTATTATATATATAACATGCCGCTACCAATGTCAGCAGAAGATGGTGGAGATAGACCGAATGGAGCAACAACTCACCGCTATAAGATACAAGGCCACCGTGGTGACAAGTTTCCTGACGGAGAAAAGTAGAGAAAGTAACATTATGGATATGCTGGAACAGAAGGGCGACAGTACCTTGCAGATTCCAAAGGATCCACCATATAAAATAAACGTACCTGAGTAAATGAAACAACAGTTTGACAACAGCAAGTCAATGACGCGCTACACCCTCGTTGCAGTTGTGATGACCTTCATCGCCGTTGCAGTATTGGGTCGTGCATTCTATGTCATGACGGCCGAAAGATCCTACTGGCTTGCTGTAGCCGCTCAGGTAAAGAAGGATAGTGTTATCATTGAGCCGACGAGAGGTAATATCCTTAGTGCTGGCGGTCAGCAGTTGGCTTGTAACCTTCCTGAGTATCGTATCTACATGGATTTCGAGGCTATCCGAGAATCCAAGTGCGATACGCTTTGGCATGATGCCCAGGGTAAGCCCACCAAGGAGCTAAAGGCTCTTTGCAAGGGACTTCATAAGATCTTCCCTTCACGCTCAGCAGAAGACTTTCTCCAGAACTTAGAGGATGGATATGCGTGGAAATCAGCCACTACGGGCAAGCATCACAGAGCGTGGCCGGTATGGAAGCATCGTATTCCATACATGAAATATACAGAGGTAAAGAAACTGCCGATATTCAAGCTACGTCAGGGATTGAGCGGATTCTATGCTCAGAAGTTCATGGTCAGGAATCGCCCATACGGTCCTATGGCTGCATCAATAGTAGGTTCTGCCTATAAGGAGACAGGTAAGGCGTATGCCGGACTTGAGCTTGCCTACGATACCGTACTTGCAGGTACTCCTGGTATCAAGCACAGACGTAAGGTGCTGAATAAGTTTATCAACATAAGCGATACTGCTGCCGTTGATGGCGAGGATATTGTCACCACAATCGACGTTAGCATTCAGGATCTTGCAGAGCGTTCTTTGAAAAAAGAGCTTATCAAGGATAATGCCTATACAGGTGTGGCTATAGTTATGGAAGTAGCTACTGGTGACGTTAAGGCAATGGTAAACCTTGACCGCGACTCACTTGGCAACTACTACGAAGGTCGTAACCACGCTATTGCCGATTTGCTTGAGCCTGGATCTGTGTTCAAGACGGCAAGTATTCTTACAGCCCTTGAGGATGGCTTTATTCCAGATACAGCCAACTGTAAAGTAGATACAGGCTATGGTATCTTAGAGATGCACGGAGCAAAGATGCGTGACCACAACTGGCATAACGGAGGTTATGGCGTGATCAACGTATCACGTATTCTTCAGGTGAGTTCGAATATCGGTGTCAGCGTTCTTATAGATAAGTTCTATGGCAATAACCCAGAGAAATTCGTTGCCGGCATTCATCGTCTCGGACTTGCAACAGACTTGAAACTGCCTTTCCCTGAATATAGTGCGCCACGAATCCGTTTCCCAAAGAAGGACAAGACTGGTCGATACTGGTCAAACTGGAGCAAGACGGCTCTTCCTTGGATGAGTATCGGTTATGAGACCCAGGTGCCTCCGATCTCTACTCTCACCTTCTATAATGCCATTGCCAATGGCGGTAAGATGGTAAAGCCTCGATTCGTAACCCGTGTGGAGAAAGACGGAGAGGTGGTAAGGGAATATCCAGTAGAGGTTATCAAGGAGCATATTTGTAGTAATGATGCCTTGGGTAAGATACAGGATATTCTGTACAAAGTGGTACACGTGGGCTTGGGTAAGACCGCTGGTTCGAGAGCCTTCGATGTATCGGGCAAGACTGGTACAGCGCAAAAGGCTCATAATGGATCATACAAGAGCGGTACTGTGGATTATCTTCTTAGTTTCTGCGGTTACTTCCCTTCAGAGAAGCCAAAGTACAGTTGTATAGTATGTATTCAGAAGTCTGGTTTGCCAGCATCTGGTGGTCTGATGAGTGGTCAGGTGTTCCACGACATCGCCGAAGGTATCATGGCAAAGAACATACGATACCCAAGTAAGGCAGCAAAGGATGAACTTTCACGCTTCGTACCAGATGTAAAGAGGGGTAATATCCTTGCGGCCGACTATGTTCTCTCGAAACTCGGTATGAAGACAACTGGCGGATGGAACGGCAGTTATGTAACAGGAAATCCGATCTGGGGCTCGGCAAAGAGCGATGAGAAGGAGGTTAAGTTTGAAAAGGCAACAATTACTCCTAAGAACCAGATGCCAGACGTGATAGGTATGGGTGCTCGTGATGCCGTCTATCTACTTGAGAGTCGCGGAATGAAGGTGACTATCAAGGGCAGAGGACGAGTGATGCAACAGAGCCTCGCTCATGGCAAGCCTTTCAAACGAGGGCAAAAGGTGGAGTTGATACTGAATTGACCTAACCAAGCCTTCCCCAAGGGAAGGATGTTAGATAGTATTTTTCCTTATGGGATTGAGCATACAACCCAAACAGGTAATTCGTAATTTGTAATTCGTAATTATACAAGATATGAAACTGAGTGATTTGCTTAAGAATATAGTTACTATCAGCATTATAGGTGATGCTGAATGTGACATCAAGGGTGTCAATATTGATTCCCGCAAAGTGGCTGACGGCCATCTCTTCATCGCTATGCGCGGTACTCAGGTGGATGGACATAAGTTCATTCCAAAGGCTGAGGAACTGGGCGCTGCTGCTATTCTCTGCGAACAGCTTCCAGAGGAGAAGAAACAGGGCGTGACATACGTTCAGGTGGCAGATACAGAGGATGTCGTTGGTCAAGTGGCTACTACATTCTATGGCAATCCAACATCTAAACTGAAATTGGTCGGCGTAACTGGCACTAATGGTAAGACCACTATCGCCACATTATTATATAACATGTTCCGTAAGATGGGACATAAGTGTGGTTTGCTCTCAACCGTCTGCAACTATGTAGAGGGTGAGGCATACCCAACAGATCATACCACTCCAGACCCAATCGAGCTTAATGAACTGCTTGGCAAGATGGCAGATGCAGGTTGTGAGTATGCGTTTATGGAGTGCTCAAGTCACGCTATCGCCCAAAAGCGTATTGGCGGTTTGACCTTCGCAGGTGGTATCTTCACCAACCTTACACGCGATCATCTTGACTATCACAAAACAATCGAGAACTATCGCGATGCAAAGAAGAAGTTCTTCGACGATATGCCAAAGAATGCCTTTGCAATCACCAATGCCGATGACAAGAACGGTATGGTAATGGTTCAGAACACCAAGGCTACCGTTAAGACATACTCTATCCGCACTATGGCTGATTTCCACGCCAAGATCATAGAGTGTCATTTCGAGGGTATGTATCTTGAGGTGAATGGTAAGGAAGTAGGTGTACAGTTCATTGGTAAGTTCAATGTGAGCAACCTCCTCGCGGTATATGGAGCTGCCGTTATGCTCGGCAAGGAGCCAGAGGATGTTCTCGTAACTCTTAGCACATTGAAGAGCGTAGCCGGCCGACTTGAGCCAATACGTTCACAAGAAGGTGTTACCGCTCTTGTTGACTATGCCCATACCCCAGATGCACTTGAGAATGTTCTCAACGCTATCCACGAGGTTATGGAGGGCAAGACAGGTAAGATCATTACAGTATGTGGTGCAGGTGGCAATCGAGACAAGGGTAAGCGTCCACTTATGGCACAAGAGGCTGTAAAGCAGAGTGACCGCGTTATCATCACTTCTGATAACCCTCGCTTTGAAGAACCACAGGACATCATCAACGATATGCTTGCAGGACTTAACGCACAGCAGATGAAGTCTGTCATCAGCATCGTGGATCGTCGTGAGGCTATCAAGACCGCCGTTATGATGGCAGAAAAGGGTGATGTTATCCTCATCGCAGGTAAGGGTCACGAGGACTATCAGGATGTAAAGGGTACAAAGCACCACTTCGATGATAGGGAAGAGGTGAGGAAGGCCTTCGGCAATTGAAAATTGATAATTGAAAATTGAAAATTTGTAATTTCCAAGAATGTTATACTATTTCTTTCGCTTTCTTGAAAAGTGGGACATTCCAGGTTCTGGTATGTGGAGTTATATCTCCTTCCGTGCCTTACTGGCATTGATTCTCTCACTTATTATCTCCATCTGGTTTGGTGAGCACTTCATCAAATGGATGAAGCGCCATAATGCTACTGAGGCTCAGCGTGATAAGAGCATCGATCCATACGGAGTGGAGAAGAAAGGCGTGCCAACAATGGGTGGTGTCATCATTCTCATTGCAACGATAGTACCTTGTCTCCTTTTTGGCAGACTGCGTAACATCTACATGATTCTGATGCTCGTCACAACCGTATGGCTCGGAGCAATCGGTTTTGCTGATGACTACATCAAGATGAAGGTAACGAAGGATGGCCTTCGCCCTATTTACAAACTGATAGGTCAGGCTGCTCTCGGTCTTATCGTCGGACTCACGCTTTGGGCAAGTCCTGATGCCGTAATCCGCGAAAATGTGTCACAGCAGCGTCATGGCACAGAAATTGTTGTTTATAAGAGCGAGCCCGTAAAATCAACGGTAACGACTATTCCATTCGTTAAAAACAACAACCTTGACTATTCAAGTATGTTCAGTTGGCTTGGCGAATACAAGAGTGCCGCAACATGGATTTTCTTCGTTCTTCTCACCACCTTCGTGGTAATGGCGGTAAGTAATGGCAGTAACCTGAACGATGGTATGGACGGAATGTGCGCCGGTAACTCAGCCATAATATGTGTGGCTTTGGGAGTTCTTGCATACGTGTCATCACACGTTGGATACGCTTCATATTTCAACATAATGTACATACCTGAATCACAGGAACTTGTAATTTTCCTTTGTGCATTCATGGGTGCATTGATAGGTTTCCTCTGGTATAATGCCTACCCAGCCCAAGTATTCATGGGCGATACAGGTTCGTTGGCTATCGGTGGTATCATCGCAGTAACAGCAATCATAATCCACAAGGAATTACTCATCCCTATCCTCTGCTTCGTGTTCTTTATGGAGAGCATAAGCGTGATGACACAGGTACAAGTTGCAAAATATGGCAACAAGCGCAACAAGAAACTTCGCTTGTTCAAGCGTGCACCTATTCACGATACCTTCCGTATCAAACCTGGGCAGTTAGCACCAGACGTGAAGGTTATGATCAACTGGCCAAGAGGATGCTGGTTGGAGTCAAAGATCACGACTCGCTTCTGGATTGTAACAATCCTACTTGCAGCTATGGCAATAATAACATTGAAGATAAGATAAAGTGAGTTTAGTGATTAGAGATTAGAGTTTAGAGTAAAACTTGATTAGACATATGAAATTAGTAATATTAGGAGCAGGAGAAAGTGGTGCAGGAACCGCTATTCTGGCACAGAAACAGGGATACGAGGTGTTCGTATCTGACATGGGACAGATTAAGGACAAGTACAAGAAGGTACTTGACGATCATAACATCCGCTGGGAGGAAGGTCAGCACACAGAGGCTGAGATTCTTTCTGCTACAGAGGTTGTAAAGAGTCCTGGCATTCCTGATACAGCTCCTATGGTGAAGAAACTCGTTGAGCAAGGAACTCCAATCCTCAGCGAACTTGAGTTTGCAAAGCGTTATAGCAAGGGTAAGTGCATCTGCATCACAGGTAGTAACGGTAAGACTACCACCACATCTCTCATATACTATATTATGCAAAAAGCAGGTAAGGATGTAGGACTTGCAGGTAACATCGGACGTTCTTTTGCCCTTCAAGTTGCAGAGGAAGATCATGAGTGGTATGTTCTTGAGATAAGTTCATTCCAGCTCGACAATATGTTCGACTTCCGTGCAGATGTAAGTGTTCTGATGAACATCACTCCTGACCACCTCGACAGATATGAGTTTGAGATGCAAAACTACACCGACTCAAAGATGCGCATCATACAGAATCAGACTTCTAATGATACTTTCGTATATTGGAAGCAGGATGAGCATATTGAGGAAGAACTTGCTAAGCGTGAAAATGGCTATGCACCAAAGCCAACACCTTCAAGTCTGGCAGTAAAGGCTGGTCATCCTACCCTATGTGGTTTCGTTGATACAGACTTCGAGAAATACAATCTTGAGTTCTCTCAGATGGGACAGCACAACAAGCGTAATGCCCTTGCAGCATATCTTGCAACCAAGCAGATTGGTGTTGATGAGGAGATTATCCGTGAGTGTCTGAAGGACTTCCCTGGTGTAGAGCATCGTCTGGAGCGTGTTGCAGAGAAGAATGGTGTCCTCTTCATCAACGACTCAAAGGCAACAAACGTAGATGCGTGCAATGTGGCTCTTGAAGCTATGGACCGCCCAACAATCCTTATCGTAGGAGGTAAGGATAAGGGTAATGATTACAGCACTATCCACGAACTCGTAGCTCGCAAATGTGTAGGATTAGTTTATCTCGGTGCTGACAACAAGAAACTTCACGAGGCATTTGACGATCTTGAAATGCCAATCGCAGATACACATAGCATGAAGGAATGCGTAGAGGCATGCGTCAAGATGGCTAAAACGGGTGATGCAGTATTGCTGTCGCCATGCTGTGCAAGCTTCGACCTCTTCAAGAATATGGAGGACAGAGGCGAGCAGTTCAGAGCATTAGTAAATGAAAAGTGAAAAATGAAAAATACAAGTTACGCTTTTCATAAGTAATCTGTATTTTATAATTTTTCATTGTTCATTTCTTAATTTAAAAATTAAAGTAAGTGGATTCACTGAAGCAAATAAATAACATCTTCAAAGGCGATAAGGTGATTTGGATCGTCTTCTTCCTGCTCTGTATAGTGAGCATCATAGAAGTATATTCAGCCTCATCGAGCTTAGGATATAAATCTGGCAACTATTGGAAGGCTGCCACCTATCACTCATTCCTTCTGTTGATTGGCGTGGGTGTGATGGTGATGACACTTAACATCAAGTGTAAGTTCTTCAAGCTCGCCACACCTATACTAGTGCCTGTTGCCTTCCTGATGCTTATTCTTGTTTTCGTCTGTGGAACTAAAGAGAATGATGCCGCCAGATGGCTAAAGATTGGATTTATACCGATACAGCCGTCGGAAATAGCCAAGGGTGCAATGATTCTTGCCACAGCACAGATACTTAGCGCAATGCAGACGGCTGATGGTGCAGCTCCAAAGGCAATGAAGTATGTGCTCATAACGGGAATATTCCTCATTCTTCCTATTGCTCCAGAGAATCTATCAACAGCTGCAATGCTGTCATTGGTGGTCTTCCTTATGATGATCATAGGACGAGTGCCGTCAAAACAGATAGGACTACTTGTGACTGCCTGTGTATTGGTTGCAGGACTCGGAATTGGCTCAATCCTCGCCTTTGGTAAAGCTCCCGACAAGAACCTTTCCGACAAGGAGGAAATGCACCTTACAGAGGAGGTAAAAGAGAGCGAAGACGGCATTCCTGTAGCGATAAAAGCAAAGAACGAGAAGAAACCAGAGCCAACAGGCATTCAGAAAATAGCCCACCGTTTCGACACTTGGAAAGGTCGAATAATGGAGTTCACCAATAAAGAGGAAGTTCCACCTGAGAAGTATGACCTTGACAAGAACGGTCAGGTAGGACATGCACGAATAGCTATTGTATCAAGTAACATCAAGGGATGCGGTCCTGGCAACTCCGTAGAGCGTGACTTCCTTTCACAGGCTTTCTCTGACTTCATCTACGCAATAGTCATTGAGGAGCTAGGTATTGTAGGAGCTTTCTTCGTAGCATTCCTGTATGTGGTATTGCTCTTCAGAACAGGTATCATAGCCCGAAGGTGCAAGAATCCATTCCCAGCATACCTCGCAATGGGATTGGCTCTGCTTATGGTGACACAGGCTTTATTCAATATGATGGTGGCCGTAGGACTTGCTCCTGTTACAGGACAACCTCTACCTCTTATCAGTAAAGGTGGTACATCAAGCATCATCAACTGTCTCTACATTGGTGTGATACTCAGTATCAGTAGAACGGCAGCACGAAGAGAAGATGCGGTATTAGACTAATAGAAAATTGAAAAAATATAGAAATGGACAAGGAACTTAGAGTAATAGTAAGTGGAGGTGGCACAGGTGGCCACATTTTCCCTGCTGTGTCTATAGCCAACGCAATCAAGGCAATGCGCCCTGATGCAAAGATCCTCTTCGTCGGAGCTAACGGACGAATGGAGATGGAACGTGTTCCTGCTGCTGGTTACGAGATTAAAGGACTTCCTGTTCGCGGTCTTATCCGCCCTCTCTGGAGTCCTAAGAACATAAGTGTGATGCTCGACTTCATCAAGAGTCGCAGCATGGTGAAGAGTATCATCCGCGACTTCCGTCCACAGGTGGCTGTGGGTGTTGGTGGCTATGCCTCCGCCCCTACCCTTAACGCAGCATACGCAATGGGCATTCCTTGTCTGATACAGGAACAGAACTCATACGCAGGCGTTACCAATAAGTCGCTTGCAAAGAAAGCTGAGAAGATTTGCGTGGCATACGACGGAATGGAGCGTTTCTTCCCTGCTGACCGCATAATGAAAACGGGAAATCCTGTGCGTCAGACTCTTCTTGAGAACACTATGACTAAGGAAGAGGCTTGCAAGGCAATGGGATTGGATCCTGCGAAGCCTATCATCCTCGTTATTGGCGGCTCACTTGGAGCACGAACCGTAAACGACTCTATTGCAGGTGGCATAGAGAGATTCGACAATGCCGAGATTCAGGTTGTATGGCAGACAGGTAAATACTATGCTGAAGAGTGCGAGCGCAAGGCCAAAAGCTCTAAGTTCGTAAAGGCTCAAGCTTTCATCTCAGATATGGCTACCGCCTATCGTGCTGCTGATATTGTTATCAGTCGTGCAGGAGCTTCTTCTATTAGTGAACTATGCCTCTTGGGCAAGGCTTCTATCCTTGTGCCTTCTCCTAACGTGGCTGAGGATCACCAAACAAAGAATGCACGTGCCCTCTCTAACAAGAACGCAGCTATCTTCGTTGCTGATAAGGATGCAAGAGCCAAACTTGTTGACGAGGCAATCAAACTGGTTAGCAACAAGGCACGCATCGCCTCTCTTGAAACTGAGGTCAAGAAACTCGCTTATCACAATTCGGCAGAGGTGATCGCTGAAGAGGTGATAAAGTTGGCTGAAAAAAAGAATTAAAAATTAAGAAATAAAAAGGAAAAAGTATGATTAGTTCTAAACGCTAATGGCTTTGAACACCAAGCATAACTATACTTTATACTTTTAACTTTATACTTTATACTTTTTTATGCAAGATATAAAAGCTGTATATTTCGTTGGTGCTGGTGGCATTGGAATGAGTGCCATTGCCCGTTATTTCATAAATCGTGGTCTTGTAGTAGCAGGTTACGACAAGACTCCTTCTGCCCTCACTCTTCAGTTGGAGAAGGAAGGTATGCTTATTCACTACGAAGAGGATGTAGAACAGATTCCTCTCGCTTGTCGTGATAAGGAGCATTGTCTTGTAATCTACACTCCTGCCATTCCAAGTGAACACGCAGAACTTCAGTACTTCCGCAATGGAGGTTTTGACATTCAGAAACGTGCTCAGGTACTCGGTACACTCACCAAGTCATTAAAGGGACTTTGCTTTGCCGGTACACACGGAAAGACTACCACATCAACAATGTGCGCTCACATCATGCACCAGAGTTCTATGGATTGTAATGCCTTCCTCGGAGGTATTTCCAAGAACTATGGCACGAATTATATTCTCTCTAACGAAAGTCCATACGTTGTGATTGAGGCTGATGAGTTCGACCGCTCATTCCATTGGCTCAGCCCTTGGATGTCAGTAATCACAGCGACCGACCCTGACCACCTCGACATCTACGGAACAAAGGTGGCTTATCTTGAGTCTTTCCGTCACTATACCACTCTCATTCAGCCAGGTGGTGCGCTCATCATCCATACTGGTCTTGAGGTCAAGCCTAATGTTCAGGAGGGTGTAAAGGTTTATACCTACTCTAAGACTGAGGGTGATTTCCACGCTGAGAACATCCGCATTGAGAATGGTGAGATTTCCTTCGACCTCGTATCTCCTATCGAGAACGTGAAGGGTATTGAACTCGGTCAGCCTGTACCTATCAACATTGAGAACGGTATTGCAGCAATGGCAATGGCACAACTCAACGGTTGTACAGCTGAAGAACTGCGTTATGGTATGAAGACCTATCGTGGTGTGGATCGTCGCTTTGACTTCCGCATTCGCAATGAGAAACACGTCCTGCTCTCTGACTATGCCCACCATCCAAAAGAGATTTTCGAGAGTGCTCGTTCTATGCGTGAGGTTTACAAGAACCGTCACATCACCGCTATCTTCCAGCCTCACCTCTACACTCGTACACGCGATTTCTACAAGGATTTCGCTGACGCGCTCTCACAGTTGGATGAGGTAATACTCTGCGACATTTACCCTGCTCGTGAACTTCCAATCGAGGGAGTTACATCAAAGCTCATCTATGACAACCTTCGTCCAGGTATTGAGAAGAGTATGGTTCACAAAGAGGATGTTCCTGAACTCGTGAAGAATCGTGATTTCGACGTGCTCATCATCCTTGGTGCAGGTGATTTGGACAACTACATGGCTGAACTTGCGGAAATAATAAAGAATAAGGAATAAAAAAGAGTAAAGAGTAAGGAGTAAAGAGTAAATCTGTGAAACTCAGAATAAACTGGAAATACTGTACTCTGGTAGTCATTGACCTGGTGATTGTCGTTTACCTCGTCTTCGCTATGACCTCGTGGAATAAACCCGACGAGACACCTCGCCAATGCAGCAAGGTGGAGATCAAGATCGAAGATGAGAATGAGAACGGCTTCCTCAAGACTGCGGAAGTAAAGACGCTTCTTGAGAAGAAGAACCTATACCCTCTCAACAAGAGATTAGACGACATCAACACCCGCGAAATAGAGAACATACTGCTGAAAACCGCATTTGTCAAGACTGCCCAGTGCTACGTGACAACTGAGGGATTCGTAAACCTTACTCTTACCCAGCGTACTCCTATCGTACGTGTAAAAGCCGAGAATGGCGAGGACTATTATATTGATGACAACGGCGGTGTGATGCCTAACTCACAATACACCTCCGACATGATCATCGTTACAGGTCAGCTTAACAAGCAATACGCCTGCAAATACATTAGCATCCTCGCATCAACAATAATGGCAGATGACCTGTGGCGAAACCAGATTGAGCAGATCAACGTGCTCAAAGATAAGACCATAGAAATCGTGCCTCGTGTAGGCGACCATGTAATAAACATCGGAATGCTGCCAAACAACCGTTACCCTGACAAGAGAAAGGAAAAAGTAACGGAGTTCGTACAAAAACAGCTCCAACGTATTGAGCTTTTCTATAAATACGGTCTTTCAGAGGCTGGTTGGAACAAGTACTCATACATTTCAGTTGAATTTGCCAATCAGGTGATTTGTACAAATAGAGACGGACAAAAGCATCAGGTTGCAAAGCCTATTGCCGTTGCACAACCTGCTCCTCAGCCAGAAGCCACTCCTGCTAATGAAACTGCTCAAAATGAAAAGAGTAAGGCAGAAAGTGAAAAGAAAAAAGTGGAGGAGCAACCGAAGAAGCAGGAGCCAAAGAAACAGGAACCTGTAAAGAAGGAAGAAAAGAAGGACAAGCAACCTAAGAAGGAGGAGAAAGCCCAAGCAAAGGCAAAGGAAACTCCGAAAAAGGAAAGCACTCCAAAGAAAGAGAACTCCACCAAGAAGGAAACTACTTCAAAGAAGGATAATTCTCCTAAGAAGGACACTACCCCAAAGAAGGAAAGTGCTCCGAAGAAAGACAATACTCCGAAAAAAGACAATGCTCAAAAGAAAGACAATAAGCCCAAGACTACTGACAAAGCAGCAAAAGGGAAGAAGTCCTGAGCAACTAAAAGAAGCAAAAACAATAAATAATCAGCATATATGCCATCAAAGAATTTCATAGTAGCCATTGAACTTGGCTCAACCAAAATTACTGGTGTTGCCGGACAGAAGAATCACGACGGCAGTTTCACTGTGAATGCTGTGGTTAGGGAAGACTCCACCACTTGCATCCGCAAGGGTGTGGTTTACAACGCAGATAAGACAGTGCAGTGTATAACCAATATCATCACCCGTCTGAAGGCGAGCATGAAGACCGAGATTGCCCAAGTCTATGTAGGCGTGGGTGGTCAGTCTATCCATTCTGTGCGCAACGTGATAGTAAGGGATCTTGCCGATTCACAACAGGTTACTCAGGATTTGGTTAACGAGCTTATGGACACCAACCGCGCTATGGATTACAAGGACTTTGAAATTCTTGACGTTGTAACCCAAGAGTACAAGGTGGATAACCAGTTCCAACTGGAGCCTGCCGGCATTGAGTGCAACCATATTGAGGGCAACTTCCTCAACATTCTTCAGCGCAAGAGATACTACCACAACCTCAACAACTGCTTTGACCGTGCAGGAGTGGCTATTGCGGAAATGTACCTCGCACCAATCGCACTTGCTGATGCCGTTCTTACTGATTCTGAGAAACGAAGTGGCTGTATGCTGGTTGACTTCGGTTCAGAGACAACTACTATCCAGGTATTCCACAAGAACATTCTCCGTCACCTTGCCGTTATCCCATTGGGTAGTAACAACATCACGAAGGATATTGTGTCTCTCCAGATGGAAGAGACTGATGCTGAAAAGATGAAACTCCGTTATGCCTCTGCCCACACAGAGCCTAACGACATTGATGGCGCATTATCTTACAGCATCGACAACGACCGCAAGATTGAAAGTCGTAAGTTCATTGAGCTTATTGAGGCTCGCGTTCAGGAGATTGTGCAGAATGCCTGGTATCAGGTTCCTAACGAGCTTACCGAGAAACTCGTTGGCGGAATCATCATCACTGGTGGAGGCAGCAACCTCAAGAACATTGACGTGGCATTCAGAAACCACACTCACATTTCAAAGGTTCGTATTGCCAAGTTCGTGAACTACAACATACATTCATCCAATAGTGACATCATGGCTCACAATGGTATGATGAACACAATCCTCGGTTTGCTGGCTAAGGGCGAGATTAACTGCGCTGGCGAGAACATCGTTGAGCAGCAGGACATGTTCGCACCAAAAGCTCCAGAGAAAGAGCCTGAAACAGAGCAGAAGACACGCGCAGTTGAGCCAACTCCTGGTTCGGGAAAGGTGCAGACAGCCAATGAGAAAGCTGCTCGCGAAGCTGCCGAGGAAGAGGAACGTAGGCGCAAGGAGGAAGAGGAACGCAAGCGCAGGGAAGAAGAGGAGGAAGAAGAGCGCAAGCGTAAGGAAAAGAAAGGGCCAACTCTCACCTCACGTCTCATGAAATGGCTCGGCACATTCACTGAGCCGGATGAGTAATCTTTTAAATAAAAAAATAAAAAGGAAAAAGTATGATTAGTATTGACGCTAATACTCAACACATTAAGTGTAATCACACTTTTTACTTTATACTTTTCACTTTATACTTTTAGTTCTATGGCAGATTTCAACAACAACATACTCGACTTCGGTGAAGTTGGCAAAGAGAATAGCATCATCAAGGTCATCGGTGTAGGTGGTGGCGGTGGTAATGCCGTTAATCACATGTACCGTGAAGGTATTCACGACGTTACCTTCGTGCTCTGTAACACAGATAATCAGGCACTCAACGATTCTCCTGTGCCTATCCACCTCCAGTTGGGTAAGGAAGGTCTCGGAGCAGGAAACCGCCCTGCAAAGGCTCGTGAGGCTGCGGAAGAGAGCATCGAGGATGTTCGCCGTATGCTTAACGACGGCACCCGTATGGCTTTTATCACCGCTGGTATGGGTGGCGGTACAGGTACTGGTGCTGCTCCTATTATTGCGCGTGAGTCAAAGAACATGGGAATCCTTACCGTTGGTATCGTGACTATCCCTTTCCGTTTCGAGGGTCGCAAGAAGATTGACCAGGCTCTCGATGGCGTAGAGGAAATGGCTAAGAACGTGGATGCTCTCCTCGTTATCAACAACGAGCGCCTGCGCGACATTTACGGCGAGCTCCCTGTGCTGAAGGCATTCGGCAAGGCCGACGATACTCTCAGCGTTGCAGCAAAGAGTATTGCAGAGATCATCACCGTTCACGGACTTATCAACCTTGACTTCAACGACGTTAAGACCGTGCTCAAGGATGGTGGTGTGGCTATTATGAGTACTGGCTACGGTGAGGGCGAAGGTCGTGTGAAGCACGCTATTGAGGATGCCCTCAACTCACCTCTCCTCAACGACAATGACGTGTTTAACGCGCAGCGCATCCTCCTCTCAATCTCATTCCACAGCACCGACAAGGATTGCTCTGGTCTTATGATGGACGAGATGAACGACGTCAACGACTTCATGGATAAGTTCGGTAGCGACTTCGAAATCAAGTGGGGACTTGCCCTCGACCCAACCCTCGGCGACAAGGTAAAGGTTACAATCCTTGCCACTGGCTTTGGCATTCAGGATATTGACGTAATGGCTAAGCACCGTCACGCTCACCAGACTCAGGAGGAGCTTGCTAAACAGGCTGCCGAGGAAGAGCGCAACGCAGCTCGTCGTGAGCGTATGGAGCACTACTACGGTCAGACAGGCAACAGCGCCCAGTATAAGAACCGTCCACAGATTTATCTCTTCAACTCTGAAGACCTCGACAACGAGGATATTATCCTTCAGGTAGAGAACACTCCAACATGCAAGCGCACACGTCAGCAGCTCGAAGAACTACGCCGCCTCTCTCATGGTAATCAGGAGTTACCCGAAGAGCAGCCAGCCGCTGATACTACATCGGCACCGGGAGTGATTAGGTTTGAGTAAAAGACCCACCCCCTGCCCCTCCCATAAAGGGAGGGGAGTAGATAGTACTTCCACACAAAGGGGAAGGTCTGAAATTATATACAAACATAACTTTTATCATCTGCATTTGCCTCACAGCGCCCCGAAGGGGCAATGAGCACATAGCCTAGGGTAACACCCTGGGTGAATTGGAGAGGTAGCTAACGCCCTGAAGGGGCAAAAGCATTTTATTTTATTAGGGCTTTTGCCCTTACAGGGCGAATACGCTAACTACCTTGTACATAGGGCGTTGCCCTATACTAAGTGCAGGCCTTGCCCTTTCAGGGCGCATGTCAGTATGATGCGGATAATGATTTCATTAACTTAATGCGTCCCCTCCGCAAATAGTAGTAACTACTCCCCTCCCTTTATGGGAGGGGTAAGGGGGTGGGTCTTTTATGAACTGGCAACAACTCATATCAAGCAAGCGATTCGGACAGGAGAACCGACACATTGAGCGACATGATGACCGCTCTGAGTTCAAGCGCGACTATGACCGACTCATCTTCTCCGCGCCATTCCGCCGCTTGCAGAACAAGACACAGGTGTTCCCTCTGCCGGGAAGCATCTTCGTACACAACCGCCTCACGCACTCTCTTGAGGTGGCAAGCGTCGGTATGTCACTCGGTAATGATGTTGCCAAGGATATTATCCGCCGCAATCCCGAACTCGCCGGTACTCTCATCGAGGAACTCGGCACTATCGTCTCTACCGCCTGTCTGGCGCACGACATGGGTAACCCTCCTTTCGGGCATTCTGGCGAAAAGGCTCTCCAGACCTTCTTCACCGAAGGAAAGGGTAAGGAACTGAAGCCGCTGCTCAATCGCGATTTCTGGGAGGATATTACCCATTTCGAGGGCAATGCCAATGCCTTCCGACTCCTCACCCACCGTTTCTGCGGTCGTCGTAAGGGTGGCTTCGTAATGACCTACACTATGCTTGCGTCAATCGTGAAGTATCCATTCTCCTCACTCTGCGCAGGCAATCACGGTAAGTTCGGATTCTTCCACTCCGAGGAAGGCTATTTCCGCCGTGTGGCTGAGGAACTGGGCATGAAGCAGCTCAGCGACGAGGGCGAGCCTCTGAAATACGCGCGTCACCCTCTCGTTTATCTCGTGGAGGCAGCCGACGACATCTGCTATGAGATAATGGATATTGAGGACGCCCACAAGCTTAAAATCCTTACCTTTGAGGAGACTAAGGAACTGCTTCTCGGCTTCTTTACAGAGGAGATTCAGCAAAGCATTCTGAAGCGTATCGTTGACGAAGATCTCAGCGACGAGAACGAGCAGGTGGTCTATATGCGTGCCTGTGTCATTGGTAAGCTTGAGAACGTTTGTGCAGAGGCATTCCTTAAACACGAGCAGGAGATTCTTGACGGCACTTTCCTGGGCGAGCTGATTGATTACGTAACGGAGCGTGAACGCAATGCCTACAAGCGTTGTACGGAGGTTGCCTTTAAGAAGATTTACCACAGCAAGCCTGTTATCGACATTGAGCTTGCCGGTTACCGCATCATCAACACTCTTATGGAGCAGATGACCGAGGCCGCCGTTCATCCCGAGCGTTTCTACTCCAAGCAGCTTCTCTGTCGCGTCAGCAGTCAGTACGACATCAACTCTGACAATCTCCAGACACGCCTCATGGCTGTCATTGATTTCGTCAGCGGCATGACTGACGTCTTCGCCCTCGACTTCTATCAGAAGATTAACGGCACGAGTTTGCCGATAGTTTAATAAATGAAAAATGAAAAATTATAAAATTATAAAATACAGATTACCCTTTACTCTGGAAAAATGTAACTTGTATTTTTCATTTTTCACTTTTTCATTTTTCATTAAAAACAAGCAAGTAATGATCGTAAAAGTAATCAACACCGGCTCTCAGCCACTTCCTCAATACGCCACTCCACAGAGTGCAGGTATGGATCTTCGTGCAAACATCGAGGAATCAATAACACTTCATCCACTTGAGCGTAAGCTCATCCCAACAGGACTCCGCATCGCCCTACCAGTTGGTTACGAGGCACAGATACGCCCTCGCAGCGGACTTGCCCTGAAGCACGGAATAACCGTACTCAATACCCCTGGCACCGTTGATGCCGACTACCGAGGAGAAGTGATGGTACTGCTCATAAACCTCTCACAGGAGGATTTTGTCATCAACCCTGGTGAGCGCATCGCCCAGATGGTCATTGCACGTCACGAACAAGCAGAGTTTCAGATTGTTGAGGAGCTTGACGAGACAGAGCGCGGTGCAGGTGGCTACGGGCATACTGGCACCAAGTAAATGAAAAGTGAAAAATGAAAAAAACGGATTAGCATTCCATGTGTGGCCATTACTTGAAAAGCGATCCATGTATTGTTCATTTTTCACTTTTCATTTTTCATTTCATTTCGTGATTTGTATATTGTGAATCCCACCTTTCGCCCATTAGGAATGGGACTTGGTCGGAGTTTGAAAGGGAATTTAATGGGACTTTGATAGGCGACTTCCCTTTAGCGAGGGATCGGGAGCGGCTTCTCATTTCCGGGTGCAAAGTTACAACATTCTCATTGCGGTTCATGAATCTTTTGGCAACTTTTTTCATCTTTTCAGAAAAAAATGATGGTGTCACGGGTGTCAGGTGCCACGAGTGTCATTAACCAAAAATTGAAGTGCGGGGGGAGCCATAATAATATATAAATTAAAAATTTATATATTATTATGAATAGAAAAGCACTCCCCCGTAAATATAGAAATCCTTAATGACACTCATGACACTTGACACCAATGACACCTGTCTTCACTAACATGATGCAATGCTATTTGAATGATGAAAAGGGGAAAAGTGCAAAAAATCGCGGTTTCATCGAGGGAATATGGGGTGATGATTGTTTGTCGCGTGACCATAAATAATAGAAAAGGGCGATAAAGAAAGGCGCGGAGGCACGATGAATTGAGGATTTCGGGAGTTGGAACTCAAGCGTAAGCGGAAATAATACAAGCAACAAGTTGCTTTTTAAGCACCAAAGGTGCGCATCCAAAGATTCGGCCAAATATCGTGATACTTACTGCAACCTCCTAACCCACAAAAATAGAGGGGAAATAAAGTTAAAATTTGGTAATTATCACCTTATTTAAGGGATTCATTGTCTTTTTGAGGCATTTATTTGGCATTTCCGCTTTTTTTTATTATTTTTGCGCTCTAATAAAATAATGAAAAGACTACTCGTAATATTTCTCATAATATGCGCTCTTCTTCCTTCCTTCGGAAAGAAGAAAAGTAAGAAGCAACAGGCGATGCCTCTAAGACAGGAGCAGCGCCTGAGTGATAATGATGTGCGCAGATACCAGTATTTCTATCTTGAGGCAATAAGACAGGAGGGATTGGGCAACTACCCAGAGGCTTTCGATCTGTTCCGCCATTGTCTCGAAATAGACTCACTCGCATCTGAGGCGCATTATGCAATCTCCGATTTCTACTCATCAATCAACAAGGATTCTCTTGCTCTTTGGCATCTGAGAAAAGCTAATAGTCTTGACCCAAAGAATGATGAGTTTGCTGAACGTCTGGGGCAATATTACCTCTCGCAGAACATGATAGACGAGGGTACTCGTGTGTATGAGCGACTGGCAGACATGTGCCACAACCGCACTGATCTACTCGACGTACTGACACGCATCTACCAGTACAAGAAAGACTACCCAAAGATGCTCGAAACACTCAACCGCCTTGAGGTGGCTGAAGGACAGAGTGAGAACCTGACTCTGACGAAGATGCAGGTGTATTCAAGCATGGGTGACGAGAAAGGTGCTTACGAGGAGCTTTCACGACTTGTGAAGAGTCACCCTAACGACCTCAACTACAAGGTAATGATGGGCAACTGGCTTCTTGCAAACTCAAGGAAGGAAGAGGCTCTGAAAGCGTACAAGGCTGTGCTGAAGGAAGAGCCTGACAATGCTCAGGCGCAAATGTCGCTAATGGACTATTACCGCACCACAGGCAACTCTGCCGAGGCTGACACGCTTCTGTATAAGATTCTGGAAAACCCTAACACGGAAGCGCAGACACGCATTAGTCTTATGCGTCAGGTGGTGTCAGACAACGAGCAGAGCGGAGGCGACTCAACCCGAATACTCAACATCTTCTCTCGCATACTCTCTCTTCCACAGAAGACAAGCGAAATGGCTGAGATGCAAGTGGCTTACATGAATTTCAAGCACATGCCTAACGACTCGCTGATGGTGGGTCTTAACAGGGTGCTCGACATAAATCCCGAAAACATCGGTGCACGCTTGCAGAGGCTCGACATTATGTGGCGCGACACAATCGACGAGAAGGTGATTGCCGAGTGCGAGAAGGCTATTGACTACACCCCAGAGGAGACTTCGCTCTACTATTATCTTGGTTTGGCTAAGTACCTCAACAAGGATGACGTGGGTGCGTTGAAGGCATTGCGCAAGGGTGCCACAACGATTAAGGATGATACTCCGATAGAGATTTCATCAAGGATCTACATGATCTCTGGCGACATTCTCCACTCTATGAACAGGGCGGAAGAGGCTTACGCTGCTTACGACAGTTGTCTTAACATCAATCCTAACGAGATTTCGTGCCTCAACAACTATGCGTATTATCTTTCGGAAGAGAATCGCGACCTGAAACGCGCGGAGCAGATGAGCTACAAGACCATCAAGGCTGAGCCTGAGAACACTACGTATCTCGACACCTACGCTTGGATTCTCTACATGCAGAAGCGCTACGAGGAGGCTCGCATCTACATTGATCAGGCTCTGAAGAATGACTCTGCGCAGACTTCAAGCGTGATTTGGGAACACGCGGGTGACATTTACATACGCTTGGGCCTAAAGAGCGATGCAAGCAACTACTGGCAAAAGGCTATTGATTCAGGAGCGGATAACGCAATAGAAATAAGAAAGAAGATTGCGAGGTCAAAGAAGTGACCCCCATCAGCCAGACCCACCCCCTTACCCCTCCCATAAAGGGAGGGGAGTAGTTAGTAATAAACCCTCATAAGGCAATTAATATTGAACATAAAAATAAAAACATAACATTGCGCAAATATTTTTCAAATAATATGATTTCTCACAACAGAGAGAAGTGGTATCTACTCCCCTCCCTTTATGGGAGGGGCTGGGGGGTGGGTCTTTTCCTTCTCCTCCTCTTAGTCTCCTGCGGCACCAAGAAAACCATCGAATCATCGACTTCGGTGAAGAGCGTGGACACCTCCACCCTCAAAAAACTGGATTACGTGCGCAAGGTGTACGGCAATGCCACAAACTCCAAGAACCTCGTCTCTAAGATTGACTTCACAATCGATGGAATGGGCAAGAATATTTCCGTTGACGGAAAACTCTACATGCGAAAGGATGAGGTAATCCGCGTGGTACTCGCGCCTTTCGGCATTATGGAGGTAGGACGTGTGGAGTTCACACCAGAGTATGTGCTCGTGGTTGACCGTATGCACAAGCAGTATGTGAAGGCAACATACAACGACCTCTCATTCCTAAAGAACAACGGACTTAACTTCTACTCACTCCAGGCTCTTTTCTGGAATGAGCTTTTCCTTCCTGGCACAGACAAGCTGACGGACAAGCAACTGGATAGCTTCGATGCGGAAATGTCGGCAGGTGCAAAGCGAAAGGTGACGGTGAAATCGGGCGGTCTCAACTTTGAATGGGACACCACGTCAGCCACTGGTCGCATTGACGCTGCCAACGTGAGCTACGGCATTGGTACTGCCAACGCATCAAATGCCTCTTGGAAATACGATACTTTCTCTGCCTTAGGTCAAAAGATGTTCCCTGCCAATCAGACCATTTCATTCGCGAGCAAGGCTGTTAAGTCGAACTCCACAATGAAGGTGAACATCAGGATGAAGAAACTCACCACCGACTCTAACTGGGAAACACGCTCAACCGTGTCAGACAAATACGCAAAGGTGAATGCGGAAGAGGCACTGAAGAAGATTATGCAGTTCTGACCCCCCATTCCCCCCCCAAGGGGGCTTTTTAGATAGTAATATTCCCTTAAAAGGAATTGGGGCTTATAATAGAAACAATAAATAACAATTAATGTTCAGACATACATCAAATAGCAACACTTCTCACAACAGCGAGAAAATGTATATAAAAAACTCCCCCTTGGGGGGGTGGGGGGTCTTTCTTCTCTTTATATTCTCCCTCCTCCTCTTCTCCCCTTCTGCTTTCTCTCAGTCAAAGCAGAAGAAATCAACGCAGAAGACAACGGCAACTACTACAAAGAAAAGTTCGGGAAAAGCAACTTCAAGCAAGAAGACTACGGCAAAGTCTTCCGCTAAGAGCACTTCAACGAAGAAAGGCTCTACGACAAAGAAGGGTAATACAGAAAGCAACAGCATCAATAGCCTAAAAAAGCAGCGCGATGAAATCAAGAAAAACATCGCAAAGCAGGAGAAAGCCCTTCGTGCCAACAAGGCTCAGGTGGAGAAGAAGCTCAAGGATCTCATTGCCATAAACGGTGAGATGGATCGCCGTCGCCATAGTATTGACTCAATCAACCACGACATTCATCTTCTTGACGGAGACATTGGCATTCTCAACTCACAGCTTAACACGCTCAACACCCAACTCGAAGCTCGTAAGGCGCAGTACATCAAGTCAATGCGCTACATGGCAAAGCGCCGTAATATTCAGAGTCAGATGATGTTCGTGTTCTCTGGCAACGATTTCCGCCAGATTTACCGTCGTATGCGCTTCATGCGTGAGTATGCCGCCTATCAGCGCACTCAGGGTAAGGCTGTTCAGGAACAGCAGCAGCGTGTAAACGAAAAAAACGAACAGCTAAAGGCTGCACGTGGAGTGAAATCTAACCTTCTTTGGAAAGGAAAGAAAGAACATGCGGCTCTCGAAGGTCAGAAGCAAGAGCAGCAAAAAGTGGTTACATCGCTTCAAAAGCAGCAGAAGACCATACAGAACATCATTGAAGAGCAGAAGAAGAAAGACGCTGCCCTCAATGCCAAGATTGATCAGTTGGTTGCAGAGGAAGTGGAGCGTGCTCGTCAGCGTGCCATTGCCGAGGCTAAGAAGAAGGCTGAGGAGGAAGCGGCAGCAAAACGTAAGGCAGAGGAACTTGCTCGTAAGAAAGCCGAGGCCGAGGCTGCCGAGCGCGAGAATCAGCGCAGGATTGCAGAGGCGAAGGCTGTTGAACAGAAAGCTAAGGCTGATGCTGTTGCAGCTCGTAATGCAAGGGCAAGGGAAGTTGCCGAACAACGTGCGCGCGAAGCAGAGGCTGCACGTATTGCAGCTGAGCGTAAGGCAGAGGCTGATAAGGAACGCGCCAATAGAGAGGTTGCAAAGGCTAAGAAGGAGTCAGAAGAGGCTGTTCGTCTGAGTAGTGCCGACCGCCTTGTTAGCGGTGGCTTCGAGGCAAACAAGGGTCGTCTGCCTTCACCAGTTGCTGGTGGTAGGATTGTGAGTCACTTCGGACAGCACGGCGTAGAGGGACTTCCAGGCGTGGTGCTCGATAACAAGGGTATCAACATTCTCGGCACCCCAGGATGCGCCGCACGATCAATCTACGATGGTGAAGTGACAGCCGTATTCGATGCAGGAGGCACAATGGGCGTACTCGTTCGTCACGGTGCTTACATTTCAGTTTATTGCAACCTGAAGAGCGTTAGCGTGTCAAAAGGTCAGAAGGTATCGCCACGTCAGACACTCGGAGTGGTAGGACGCGACAATATCCTTCAGTTCCAGCTACGTAGGGAGCGCGATAAGCTTAACCCCGAATTATGGCTCGCAAGATAAGTCCTATCAAGCAGCCTAACAGCACTCCGAGTGAGTTACACACGAAATCAAAGAAATCGCCAGAGCGGCAGGTAGTGAGATACTTCTGAGCAAGCTCAATAAGACCGCCCATGATGATAGGACAAAGGACTCCACCGATAAGTAAGGCATGGCCCCTCACCTGTCCTTCGGGCATCCTCTCCCCAAGGGGCGAGGAAGAAGTTACCATTGCTTGCTCATTGCCTTCCGTTAAGGAGTCATTACATACTTCCCCCATCGCCCCCTGGGGAGAGGGTGTCACGCAGTGACGGGTGAGGGGTCTCTTTTTCTTCTTCCTCAAATACTCAAACCATATTACTGTGGTAAGTGAACCGTACATCACGAAATGCGTCCACTTATCAATGAAGCTCACATCGCTAAGCGGAGTTTCAGGAATAGGAATAATACACACCACCCAAATAGCCACCGCCAACAGCGAAGACAATGGGTAATTCTTTATTTTTTTTGCTACGAACATAATCTTTTACCGAAATTTCGGTGCAAAATTAAGAAAAAATACTTACTTTTGCAAACAAATCAAATAGTATCTACACAGTTATATGGCAGCAAGCTGCCTTATACGGAACAAAAATTATTCACGATGGCCAGAAAATTTGTTCCAAAAAAATATTTTTTTAAAATTTTCTGAATTAAATTTTCTGGTCGTCGTCGTTAATTTTCTGTAAAGCCCCAAGGAGCGCAAGCTCCAAAACGGCAATTATCTGTGTAGTGGAAACATAAAAATAATTTTATGCAAAACAGAGTCAGTTTCGGTAGTAAAATAGGTATTATTCTCGCAACGGCAGGTTCGGCTGTAGGCTTAGGTAACATTTGGCGATTCCCAACAATGACAGGACAGGATGGCGGTTCAGCGTTCATCATCCTGTACCTCGTATGCACCCTGTTACTTGGCATTCCAGGCATGATTGCCGAATTTATCATAGGTCGTCACGGAGCTTCCAATGCACTTCGCGCTTATAGCAAGATTACAGGTAAGAAGCAATGGGGAATAGTGGGAGCAATGGGCATAATATGCTCGTCCATGATTCTCGGTTTCTACTCCGTAGTGGCTGGATGGTGCGTGTATTATCTCTATGCAAGCATAGCCGGACAAGTGTCGGGCGATGCGCAGTACATCAGCGATTTCTTCGTCAACCTGAGTAGCGACCCGGTGAAACCAGCCCTTATGTCTGCCCTTTTCATTGTCATCACGCACTTCGTAGTGGTTCGTGGAGTAAAGGGCGGAATAGAAAAGGCAGCCAACACACTCATGCCAATGCTCTTCATTCTGCTTATCATTCTCGTCATTGCAAGTTGCACGCTACCCGGAGCAATAAATGGTGTGGAGTTCCTTCTGAAACCCGATTTCTCTAAGGTGACGAGCAGAGTAGTGCTCGATGCAATGGGACAGGCATTCTTCTCCCTAAGTCTCGGAACAGCTTGCCTCTGCACCTACGCAAGCTATTTCACCCGTCAGACAAATCTCGTTACCTCTGCTGCACAGATAGCCTTTATTGACATCATAATCGCCGTACTCTCTGGCCTGATGATCTTCCCTGCTGCATTCTCAGTAGGAGTCAATCCTGATAGTGGCCCTTCGCTCATTTTCATCACCTTGCCGAACGTATTCCAACAGGCATTCAGCAGTCTTCCTGTTGTGGGCTACATTATCGGAATCCTCTTCTATGCCCTTCTCGCCCTTGCCGCCCTCACCTCCACCATTTCCTTGCACGAGATAGGCACGGCATTCCTCACGGAAGAGGTACACGTAACCCGCAAGCAAGCTTCTATTGGCATCACCGTATTATGCAGCATCTTCGGAATCCTCTGCTCATGGTCGCTTGGCGCAATGCCAGAGATTGCGATTGCAGGAAAGAGTCTCTTCGATTGTTTTGATTTCCTCACAGGTCAGATAATGCTCCCAATCGGTGGTTTCCTCACCGCCCTGATTGTTGGATGGGTAGTACCCGTAAATGTTATCCGCGATGAATTCACCAATTACGGCACCGTCTGCACCAATCTCTTCACCGTGTTCATCTGGACAATCCGCATCATCTGCCCAGTCAGCATCGTGATTATATTCCTCAATCAATTTGGAGTGATTTAACCCAAAGCATCGAAGATGCGACACCTAATAGCGAAGGGCGCAAGCCCTGGAACTGAAGGACCGACACCTAATTATACTAAGTGTCGCACTTACAGCGCTCCATAGACTACAACTCTATATTAACGGCACTTGCGTACCGCCCTATTAGATGCCGCCTCTACGAGGCTCCATTGCAAAAAACTATCAACATTACACTTTACCCTTTTCACTTTAAACTATATCCATTTATGAAACATTTCCGTAAATCCGATAAAGATGCGATTATCATATTGCTGATCGTTATCATCATTGGCTTGGTGGTATTCCCATTGCTGAAAGATTCGGAGAACGAAGAGGAATCTCCGAATAAAACGGAATATGCAGAGAAACAAGGTAGGAACTCACGAAAGAAACCTCAATACTACAAGGTACCAGAGAAACAATACGAACTGTTCGATTTTGACCCAAACACCGCCGACAGCACCCAACTATTGCGTCTCGGCTTGCAACCCTGGCAGGTACGCAACATCTACAAATATCGGGCGGCAGGTGGCAGATACAACAAGCCAACCGACTTTGCACGGCTATACGGTCTCACACTAAAGCAATACAAGCGTTTAGAACCTTACATAAAGATTGAGAGGGAAGTAATGGCAGCCGATGTTTATAATGGCTCACACAGCGATTTCAGGCATAAAAAAGACACTTATTCCTCTCCTCACGACACTACGATTAAGAAAGACTCCTCACTTATTGCCTATCCAATAAAGATTAAGGATGGAGAGCAGATAAACATCAACTCTGCTGATACCAACGACCTAAAACGCATCCCAGGCATAGGTTCATACTACGCTAAACGGATAGTTTCTTTCAGACAGCGTTTAGGCGGCATTGCCAACGTGCATCAGCTATTGGAGATACAGGGATTCCCAGAGTCGTCCCTGAAATTCATGAACGTAGGCGAATCTACCAACTCTCGTCACCTACCTACGATCACCAAGATCCGCATCAATCATCTTGACCTCAACGCCCTCTCCCGTCACCCTTACATCAGATACGTTCAGGCGAAGGAGATTATGAACTTCCGCCGTTTACGTGGCCCAATAAAAAAAGCAGATGACTTGCGCCACCTGCCTTCGTTTACTGATGAAGAGGTTGAGAGGCTGAATCCGTATATTGACTATAGCCCCTAACCCCTACCCTTCCCCCGCTCGGGGGAAGGGAGTTAATTAGTTTCGTTCGTTATAAATTTTCAAACGGAATGCCTTTCGCAAAAAAGCGCGACTACTCCCCCTGGAGGGGGTAAGGGGGGTGGAGCCTTCCCTTGGGGAGATTTGTCGTAAGACCCTCTGACCATAGGGAAGAAAGGACGGGTTAGGCCTTAAATCTCCTTAAACACCTCCTCAATCATCACGAGCATACCATTGATATGCTGGAGAAGAGCATTATTTGTCTTAGGAGTGATGATTGTAGGCTCCTCAACGTAGCTGTTCTTGAGATTAGCGTAAGCCTCCTCGAAGTTAGCGAATGGAACAACACCATCAGGATTAGAGTGGATGAGCTTCAGACGATACTTAGGCATCCAACCCTTGCAGAGATTCTGACGATCCATAACCATAAGCAGACGGTCGAGGTGCTCTGGATTTGCGTTGAGATAGTCGAAATCAAGAATCTTGTTAAGCGGAGCACCATTCCACTTCAGTATCATGTCTGCAATGTTCTCCTTATTCTGACGAATAGCCTGTGGCACACCAGTCTTCAATGCCCAGTCAGTGAAGTAATCTTCATAATTGATACCCGCCATCTCCTCTGGATAGCTGTTGAACATACTGTTGATAACGGTTGGAACAACTGATCCGAGAGCCATGTCCTTACCATTCTCAAGATCCTGAAGATAAGTCTCGAAGGTAAGACGTAGGTCGTAAGGACCATCACCACAATACACCTTCTGCAAGTGCAGACGGCTCTGGGTATAAGCATCAAGCTGCTGTACTCTTCTCAGAGAAGCCAACGAAACGGCACCACCCTGAGAGTAACCGAGGATGTAGGTCTTGTAGTTGCTGTCGAGAGAGAGCTTCTTCTGCTTTGCATAGTCGAGAAGAGTGAGAAGAGCATCCACGCTTGTACGACCGTGAACCTCTGAATTAAGATAGAGGTCAGGATGAGAAGCAGAAGAGCCGAGACCAATGTAATCAGGCAAGATACAGAGAGAACCAGTAGCAGCCATCACAGCCTCAACCGATGTATAGTTAGAAGGAATCATCATAGCACCAATCTGAGTACCATGATTGATAAGCATCACATTCTTAATCTTCTTGAAGAGCGGATAAACGATAAGCGCAGAAGCCGTAACAGGCTTGTTAGCCTCATCGAGAGTCTGGTAGGTAACGTGAACGGTCTTGTAGATTGCAGGCACCAGACCACGAGTTGCCTTGTCGTTCTCAAGCTTGTCGTATGACTCCTTGAACGAAGCGTTGAGTTCTGAGAGCTGCTGATCGTCAGCCTTACCAACAATACCCATAACGGCATCGTTAAACAACTGCTCATCAGAAACCTCATTCTCGTCAACAACAGAGAATTCATGTGACACAACAGTTGACTGTGAAGCCGCAACTGACTCCTCCTGAATGTCCTCATTAGAACAAGATGAGAACATACCAGCCAAGAAAGCGCATACGATTAATGCATTTTTCTTCATAAAAAACTAGTTTTTAAATTAAGTTATTATAAGATGATTTGACCTATTATCATTTTATTGAACGCTAAGACTTAAAACCCAAAGTTTATAAAATCTTTGCGACTTAGCGTCTTTGCGTTCGATAAATTTCCGAGTGCAAAATTAGTGTATTTTCCACACATTTCTATGTAATATTTCGTCAAAAATTTGTATTTTCTCGCCAAAATGGTAAAAAAACATGGAAAAACAGATAAAAAACGACAGAAAACGCTTGATGAATTCGATGAAAAGCGCCGAAGGTGCGACACCTAACAGGGCAGTCCGCAAGGGCTGTTACTATGATGATGTCTTTTAGTGAGCGCCGTAGGTGCGACACCTAATGAATATAATAGGTGTCGGTCCTTCAGACCTCATTCCCTTTAAACCATCTATATGACAGCCCTGTCGGACTGCCCTGTTAGGTGTCGCTCTTTCAGAGCTAATTCGTCGAGATTTGTCAAAGACCCACTGAGCGTAGGGAGGTAACCCACGTTAACCTACTTATCGAACAGGTCTTAGCCTATGCTGCCCTCTTAACAAGCGAATAGGCCACTCCCCTACTTGAGCGAGTCTTCTTGACCTTCAGTTCCTTGAGCGCACGCCCTATCCTTTCTGACGATAGGTTTCTCATAGCAATCTCAGGAAACTTCGACTGAAGCTCCTTACGAATATCAAGCGAGGTGACGCTATTGCCACGTTCTCCTGGCTCTGGCTTGCGATAGAAATTGTCGATCATAGCCTCAAGGTCAACCGACTCCTGATAAGGGATGTTAAGTTCCTGAATGCGAAGCGTCTCCTCGTTGGTGAACCAGTAGCGCATCTTCTCGTCACGCACCTCATGGAGCAACTGGGCATAGACCTGCTCGTAGTCTATTTCCTGCTGATTGTCAATGAGTTTACCGTCTGGAATCTCGATGGTGAGATAGCGACGTGAACCTGTCATATCCTTCAGCGGATGACGGTTGTTCGTAGTGGCTATGAACGAGGCATAACGCTTACGCTCGTCGATGGTCTTGCCATAGATTCTACGACCATTGACCTTGACCTTTGAGAGTGCCTGCTTCAGCTCTGCCATCTGACCTGCCTTGTACTGATCCATCTCGTCAAGGCAAATCAACAGACTTCCGCTAAGCGCCATCTCCTTATCAAATTTGTTGGTAAGGTTGAAGTGGTCGAGATAGTACTGGCGAAGGGCGGTTGGCAGGAATCTGAGACAGAACGTGCTCTTTCCACAGCCCTGATTGCCAATGAGCAAAGGAACGGTCTCATTGCCGTGCTCTTCGTCGATACCCAGCCAATGGGCTGTTACAGAGCGCATCCATGTCTTCATGAATGCAAGCTGCTCATCGCTCATGCCTGGAATGCGGTTGAGGAAGTCGGTAATGCGATCCTTGCCATCCCATTGAGGCAGAGCATCAAACCATTGACGGATGGGATCATAGACAGGTGGGATGCTTGACTCAACGTAGGTCTTGATGTCAGACTTGAGTTCTGTGACATCTGGCATCTCGCGCATACCCATAATGTAGATGGTGTTGAGAGCCTCTGATGTCAGACGCGAATACTTCTCGTCAGGCTCATCAACCTTCTTGTACTCAACCATACCGCTGAGTACGTTGCGGCGGAAATTGTAGTGCTGCTCAAGGAAGTACTCGGCAGGCAACTGTGCCTCTTCCATAGGTTCAGAAGCAGCCTCTTCTGCTGAGATTTCCTGAACAGGAACCTGTGCAGAAGCCATTTCTTCGTTGTTAGAAGACGCGGTTGACAACTCTCCAGAGCGGATTTCGCCCTGAGCAAAAGGATTAGTTTCAATCATACGGTAATGATTTTTAAGAATTGATTAATAAATGATTAAAAAGTAAATATCATGTTTTTCCTCGTCAAAAGGATTCGGCTGCAAAAGTATAAATAATTTCTGAAACCACCAAGAGTTTGCCCTAAGATTCTGCATTTTTTTCTTCTGATTTTTCCGAAAAATGAAATACACATTATTTATTTTATGCTTGTGAAAATAACAAAAACAAGAAAAAACACGCTCCACATATAGAATTTACAATATTATGGTGTCGGGAATAGCCTCGTAAAGGCGAAATAGTATAGGCGTGGGTGCAACCCACGTAACTTTAGTCCCCATTCCCCAAGAGCGCCGTAGGTGCGATATAATTTCATGACATAAGTAAATGTACAGAATAATTTTTATAATCAAGAATTAGAGAGATTTGTCGAAGACCCACTGACCGCAGGGAAGTAATTAGAGATTTTTCTTTTGAATTTATAAGAGATTTGTCGAA
>CACYXI010000025.1 GCA_902778265.1 uncultured Bacteroidales bacterium
GCCCTAATCAACACAGGTGCAAACGAACTTCTTGTGGGATTCAACATTACCGTGATCCCGAATACCGTGACTAAGATTGGTACCGGCGCATTTTCAACTAGCGAAATAACATCAATCGTCATTCCTAATAGTGTGACGAGCATCGCTCCCCAAGCGTTTTGCTGTTGTGAAAATCTCAAGTCTGTTACTCTTTCCGACAACCTGAAGACTATCGGGCATGACGCTTTTTCCGATTGCATATCCCTTGAGTCAATAAAACTTCCATCTTCATTGACAAAGATCGATGAATATGCATTTGAGGGGTGTCAGTCCCTGAAGGAAATCACTCTTCCAGCCAAGTTGCAGTTTATCAACGAAGGTGCTTTTAGTGGATGTTCGAGCCTTACTTCCGTTACCAATCTTGCCACAACTCCGCTGTCAATCTATTATCGCACCTTTACCACGTTTGGTAACTTGTATGTTCCCGAGGGTAGTGAGGAGGCATATCGTAATAAGCCAATCTGGAAAGATTTTACCATCGTTGGTGCGTCTGAGGAAACGGGGATTGACGATTTCACATCACTCAACACCCAACCCCCAACACCTGTATTCGATCTGTCTGGCAAACGTTTGCGCACGGCTTCTAAAGGTGTGAATATCATCAACGGAAAGAAATACGTTGTTAAATGAAAAGTGAAAAAATGAAAAATACAGGTTAGTATTTCCGCGTATAGCCATTACCAGAAAAATGTAACCTGTATTTTTCACTTTTCATTTATTTATTTGGTATCATTCAAAAACGTTCGATTGTGTAATATCATTTTTTGGTATTTACACAAAGGCTGATCTTTGTGTTTTTTTTATGGAAAACGTAATGTAAATGATACATTTTTTATATGCTGAAAAGTTTCCGGAAAAGCCTTGGATTCCGAACTTGCTCGCCTGAACAATAGTGAAGAAAGGCGAAATAATATAGGCGTGGGTGCAACCCACGTATCATAGAGATTCATATTTCCAAGAGCGCCGTAGGTGCGATATAATTTCATATCGTACTGAGAAACATGGAATTATGTCGCCTTGACAGGGCTTCCGCTCTCAATCCTATGATATGCCGTCCATTCAGGACTTATAAGATGCGAAATTTATCGACTACATTGAATGCTTTTTGTTTTTTTTAGGCGATATTTTTGATATATTTCTGCTGACTTCAACTATTCGCTTAATAATGATTGCTCGCATTTACGAGATAGGCGAGCTGAAAGCCCTATGCTATGAGCTTTTGGGCTTACAGTCCGTTTATCGGATAGATGTGGATGATCATTAGTCTTTGTTCAATGTGGTTACATGGGTTACACAGGTTACATAGGTTACATATTTTTATGCATAACCCTATTTTTCGGCTTCCAACCTCTATAATAATAGTTTATTATTATAGAATAGAATGCTGGGGAAAAGGGGGGTATTGCTAAAAAAATATGTAACCTGTGTAACCTATGTAACCCTCCTTGCCATTTCGTTAGCTAACAGGTGTGCCATGAAAAAATCGTATAAACGCGAGAGTCACAATTAGTCGCAGAAAATTAAGCTTTTTTTACGGACGAATTTTCCAAAATAATTTGGCGGAAATATTTATATTGCGTATCTTTGCACTCGGATAAATGAAGAACGAAGAGTGGCGGTCTCTCCCATAGGGAGGAAACCAGTAGGCGGAAGCAAATCCGCTTCTCTTTCGCTTCAAATCCGTTCCCTATATCGGAGATATAAGCCCAACGATAGGGGAGTTTGCAAGATTGTTCTGCAGGCCATCTCGCAATCAGGAAAAGGGCTATCAAGATATATTCAAAGCGATAAACGTCATTGTCAACAATTAAACCCCGAGAAACCAGCGCGGCCAAATTTCACATTGGGAAGGCTTGGTAAGAAACATGCCAAACAGCACCTGTGGTCGGCGGAACTCGTAAAAGAAACCGCGTTAGTGAATCTGCACTTTCTTGCTCTTGTTGCCGACTCTCACTATCACCATGGAGTTAGTGACATTCGTGTTCACCACGGCAATGCCATTCTTGCTGATAGCAGAGCCTATACGAGCACCATCAAGGGCATAGACAGCGACAACGGTATTGTCTGTAGTACCTTCAACGGTCAGTTGTTTGCCCTCTGTCCTGATAGTCACGGCATCCTCATTTGCTTGCGTCGCAACATCTTCAATGCCAGTCTTTGTGCCTTCTTCCACGATGTTCTTGAATTTCTTCCAGCTATTTGTAGCCTTATACTTGGCAACAGTTCCTTTTGGCATGTATAACGTGGCGTTGGAATAGGTAGTAGGAGAGAACGTCTGACCATTTATAACAAATGGCTTTGCAATCTTTGAAGTGACCTTTTGCAGTTTACTGCAACCTTCGAAAGCATAAAAATTTATACATTTTACACAATCTGGAATTGTTACGGATTTTAGATTGCTACAATCCTTGAAAGCTTCGGAAGCAATGCCCGTTACCTTTAGTCTCTTTTTGTTGTAGGTGATTTCTTTCGGTATGACTACAGAGCCACTATAACTATTGTGACTATCTGTTTTGTAGGTTACCACAACCTCTGTTTCTTTATTGTTGTAAGCGTAATAGATCATCACGCCATCAGCATTCTTTAGTGCGATGTCGTAATTATCTTTAGCCGATGCGTTTGTAACCAACATACTAAAGAGTATGCTGAACAGGAATATTAGTTTCTTTGTCTTCATTATAATAATTGTTTTATCTGTTTCCTAATGTAAATAACGTGAGTTCGATGAAAATAAGCGCCGAAGGTGCGACACCTAATAGCGAAGGGCGCAAGCCCTGGATATATAGACATTTTAGGGTGTGAGGTCTGAAGGACCGACACTTATTATATTTATTAGGTGTCGCACCTATGGCGCTCACTAAAAAAAAACGTCATCATAGGTAGCACTAACGTACTACCCTTTTAGATGTCGCTCTTTCAGAGCTTCTTCAACCACATGTT
Source organism: uncultured Bacteroidales bacterium (assembly GCA_902778265.1). GTDB lineage: Bacteria > Bacteroidota > Bacteroidia > Bacteroidales > Bacteroidaceae > Prevotella. The sequence continues at coordinate 2,980 of CACYXI010000025.1, forward strand.
TTTCAATAATATACGAGTTGATGAAAAACGTTGAACTCACGTTAAATTATAGGTGGTTATGTCAACCTCCCCACTTTCATTTGCGTGGCAAAGTTACAAATAATTCCTGATACTTATCCACTTTCATATGATAATTTTAGTTCATTTAACTTCTGCGAATGAGGGAGTGGGAGATTTAGAAATTTGTTTTGGGGCTTATGGGTGATGGATGAAGGATGAGGGTTTATTACTACCAAACCTTATTCCTTATTCCTTCCAACCTTATAATAACCTTATAATTAATGAAAAAGAGTGAAAACTTTGGGTAATTATTTCGTTTTCTTATAAATAATGTGTAACTTTGCACCCTGTTATTTGGAATAAGGTAAAAGAAGAATAAGGAATAAGGTTTAATGGTAATAAGCTCTCAACCTTCATCCTTCAACCTTCATCAATGAAAAAATGAAAGAATTCATTCAGGTGCTGAGGCGTTTCGTGCCTCCTTATAAGAAATTTCTCGTGTTATCGGTAGTGTTCAATATCCTTTCGGCACTACTGAATATTTTCTCATTTGCCACGCTTGTGCCTATACTCCAAATTCTCTTCAAGACGGGGGATGCGGGGAAGGCTACCGGGTTGATGGAGTGGGACTGGAGTAACGTGAAAGAGGTGGTGAGCAATAATGCTGACTACTACGTATCGGCTATGATTGCCGATATGGGAGCTACTACCACGCTGCTTATCATAGGTCTGTTCCTTGCCTTTGCCACCTTCCTGAAGACAGGTGCCTATTTCCTTTCGTCAGCTACCATCATACCGATACGTACTGGCGTGGTGCGCGATATACGTAACCAACTCTACCGTAAGATCACGTCTTTGCCTCTCGGCTTCTTCAGCGAAGAGCGCAAGGGCGATATCATAGCGCGTATGTCGGGCGATGTGCAGGAGATAGAATCGTCTATCATGTCGAGCCTCGATATGCTCTTCAAGAATCCAATTCTTATCGTGGCATACTTTTCCACGCTGTTGATCATCAGTTGGCAGCTCACGCTGTTCACCATCGTCTTTGTGCCTATCATGGGATGGGCAATAGGTGCTGTGGGTAAGAAACTGAAATCGAAGTCGATTGCAGCCCAGGCTCTGTGGAGCGACACTATGAGTCAGGTGGAGGAGACGCTTGGCGGACTTAGAATCATCAAGGCTTTCTGTGCCGAGGAGAAGATGAACACTCGCTTTGACAACATCAACAGCAGTTACCGCAACAGTATTCTCCGCGTGAACACCCGACAGCAGTTGGCACATCCTATGAGTGAGTTCCTCGGTACGCTGATGATCGTCATTGTGCTGTGGTTTGGTGGCATACTGGTGCTCAACGACTATGCCCTGAGTGGTCCTACGTTCATCTACTACATGGTTATACTCTATTCCATCCTTCAGCCTTTGAAGGACTTTAGCAAGGCTGGGTATAACATTCCTAAGGGACTTGCATCTATGGAGCGTGTGGATAAGATACTGATGGCAGAGGACACGATACCTGAGAGTCAGCATCCAACGCCAATAACATCCTTCGAGCATCAGATTGAGTTCCGTAATGTTTCGTTTGCGTATAACGACTTCAAGACAGGTGAGCCGCACTGGGTGTTGAAGGATATCAATCTCGTTATTCCGAAGGGTAAGACCATCGCACTTGTGGGGCAATCGGGTTCGGGTAAGTCAACACTCGTGGATCTCATTCCTCGCTACTATGACGTGCAGAAGGGTGAGGTGCTTATCGATGGTGTCAACGTTAAGGATCTCGGCATCTACGACCTTCGTCAGCTTATTGGAAACGTGAATCAGGAGGCTATCCTGTTCAATGATACCTTTAGAAATAATATCACTTTCGGAGTAGATTCAGCAACCGACGAGCAGGTGGAGCAGGCTGCAAGGATTGCCAACGCGCATCAGTTTATTATGGAGTCGGAGAATGGCTACGACACTATGATTGGTGATCGCGGCGGAAGATTGTCGGGTGGTCAGCGTCAGAGGGTAAGCATAGCGCGTGCCATATTGAAAAACCCTCCTATATTGATTCTCGATGAGGCTACCTCGGCACTCGACACGGAGTCGGAGCGCCTTGTTCAGGATGCGCTTGAGAAACTGATGACTACGCGCACCACGATAGCCATTGCCCATCGTCTTTCCACTATCAAGCATGCAAGTGAGATCTACGTGCTGCATGACGGTAGGATAGTAGAGAGCGGTACGCATGAGGAACTGCTAAAGATGGATGGGTACTATAAGAGGCTGCATGAGATGCAGAAGTAGTTTTTGGAGTAAAGATTAAAGAGTAAGGAGTAATGTAGTTTGTGAAGATGAAAAGATTCTCAAATCCGATATCTTTGTTCTTTGCTGTGTTCATTTTATGGACGCTTGTCGGAGTGGTAGGTAAGTTGGCATTCCTTGCTGTCTATGCTTCAACGATAGATGGGATATGCGCATCAGACTGGTGGGAGGTGATATGGCATGGACTTGTGCTTGATGTAGCCATAGCCGGATATTTGACGATTATTCCTGCGCTTATCATTATTGCTTCGCTTTGGTGGAGACATATGGCTATAGACTGGTTTTGGAAAGGTTATTTCGCCATAACGGCTTTCGTTTCCGCACTTGCATACGTGGTAAATGTCGCGCTTTACGGTTTTTGGGGGTTCCCACTCGATAATACCCCGTTGCTCTATATAAAGACATCACCAAAAGATGCAATGGCGAGCATAACAACAGGGCAGATGATAGGAGGACTGATAGCTATTAGTCTGGTGACGGTGCTAATATATTTGCTCTTTATCAGAAGCCTAACCAAGCCTTTTCTCCTAACGTCGAAGGGTCTTCGACAAATCTCCCAAAGGGAAGGATGTATAATACTAAGAAAGTCTCTCTTTAGCGAAAAAAAGTATATCGCATCCCTCCCTTTGGGAGGGCCTGGGTGGGCTACTATTCTTCTTCTCCTCCTTACCGCATCCCTCATCATCCCTATCCGTGGTGGCTTTGGAGCTGGAACTAATCATACAGGCACCGTATATTACTCTTCTAATATCCGTCTGTGCCATGCTGCCGTGAATCCAATCTTCTGTTTCGTAGAATCGGTGACACATGCCGAGAACATAAAGGACAGATACCGCTTCATGGATGATAAGGAGGCAACGGAAATAGTTGATGAACTGACCTATACGGAATTGTCTGCGAGTCCTGTAGGTAGAATCGCATTTTGGGGAGATAAACAACCGAAGAATGTGGTGGTGATAATGCTTGAGAGCTTCTCAAGGTATATTATGACTGAGGGCGGTCATGTGAAAGGCATTACTCCGAATCTTGACCGATACACCAGTGAGGGAATATACTTCAAGAACTTCTATGCCAATAGTTTCCGTACGGATAGGGCAATAGTTTCGATACTTAGTGGATTGCCTGCGCAGCCTACTATGAGTCTGATGGATATTCCGCATAAGAGTACTGCCTTGCCTTCGATAGCAAGTGCAATGGGAAGGGCTGGATATAGCAGCACATTCTATTATGGTGGTGATACTAACTACAGTAATATGAAGTCGTATCTCATGGGTACAGGCTTTCAGAATGTGGTATCAGATAAGGATTTCCCTCGTGAACTGCATACAGGTAAATGGGGTGTGGCAGACGGCCCGGTATATCAGCGAATACTGAAGGATATGTCTTCTGCTGATAAAACGAAAAAGCATCTTAGAGTGGTGATGTCAGAAAGCAGTCATGAGCCATTCGACGTGCCATTCAAGAGCCACATCAAGGATCCTGTGCTCAATGCCTTCTTCTATGCTGATAAATGCCTTGGCGATTTCGTAGAGGGAATGAAGAAACTACCCGATTGGGATAATACACTCGTGCTGATAGTGCCTGATCATCTTGGCGCTTATCCAGAAAAGATTGACAATTATGCCCTATGGCGATATGAAATACCGATGATTATTCTTGGTGGGCAGATTCCTCAATTGGTATGGATGAGTATAGGATGTCAGTCGGATATTCCAGCCACACTTCTCGGCATTCTTGGCATAGAGCATCGTGAGTTCCCATTCTCTAAGGATCTCCTTGACGGCAAAGCGCCTCACTTCGCATTCTTCACCTTCCCCGATGCTGTGGGTATGGTTACGGAAGAGAATGTACTGATTTACGATAACGCCCTGAATAAAACCGTACTCGATGAGGGTAGTGAGAAAGGGCAGAATCAAAAGAAGGCGCAGGCATACCTTCAGAAGCTATATGATAAGATAGCGGAGTTGTAGGTAAATAAATAATAAAATGAATAATGAAAAATTATAAAATACAAGTTACAAATTGTACATTGTAAATGGTAAATTGTTTATGACTTTATTTTTCATTTTTCACTTTTCATTTTTCATTTAAATATTTAATATGGATAATTCTTCTGTAAACGATAATACGATAAAGCGTACTTCCTTCTTGGAAGTCTTGGTTAGGCCTTTATCCCGCTTGCCATTCAAGGTGCTCTATGTCATTTCCGACATAGTGTACGTTATTTTGTATTATCTCGTTGGATATAGAAAGAAGATTGTGCGGAAGAATCTCTCAACCTCATTCCCAGAGAAGAGTGAGGCTGAACTGCGCGAGATTGAACGTAAGTTCTACCGCTGGTTATGCGACTATTTCGTGGAAACCCTGAAACTCCTCACCATCACTCCCGAGGAGATGAAAAGGCATCTGGAGTTTCGTGGCTTGGATATGGTAAAGGCACAGAAGAAGGAAGGACAGGGAGTTGCTGCGTTCCTTGGCCATTACTGCAACTGGGAATGGCTTTCGGCAATCGGGATATATTGGCCTTGGCCTGGTGATGAGATGGGACTTATCTATCACCCCTTGCGTAATGACACCATCGACGACCTTATGCTCAAGATGCGCTCATCGCTTGGCGGTGTGTGTGTCAAAAAGAAGCATATACTTCGTGAACTCGTGGCATTGAGACGTAGGAAGCAGAACTATCTTATGGGGTATATCTTCGACCAGAGTCCGAAATGGGAGAACATTCATCTATGGCTCGATTTCCTCAACCATAACACACCAGTCTTTACGGGTGCAGAGCGTATAGCACGTAAGATGAACGACTTCGTGGTGTTCGTAAGTATGGAGCGCCCAGAGCGAGGCAGATACATCGCCACCTTCCATCTCTTATCCTCCGAGCCTTCCAATGTACCTGAATATGAACTGACTCGGAAAGGCTTTGCATTACTCGAAGAGAGCGTGCGCAGACAACCAGAGTTCTATCTCTGGACGCATAACAGATGGAAGCGCACCTATGAGGAGTATTTGATTAAAAAAGGAGAAAAGTGCGTTTAGCGTTTAGAGGTTAGTGTTTAGACCTCCAAACCTTAAACCTCATAACCTCAAAAAGAAACAATGAATAGATATTTAAAATATCCGCTCGTAGCGTTGCTATGCAATCTGTTGGTAGTGTTCGCGATGTTCACACTCACCCGACTTGTGTTTGTGTGGTGCAACGCATCGCTCTATGCCGACCACATGAGTGCGGGCTACCTCTTCCAACTGTTGTTGGCCGGATTGCATTTTGACCGTACTGCAATACTGTACCTCAACTGTTGGATGATATTGTTGTTTCTCTTCCCTCTGCATTGGAAAGAGAATAACCGTGTTGTGTTCCGTATCGCCCGCATCCTGTATGTAGTGGTGAACTTCATCGGCATAGCAGCTAATCTATGTGATTGCGCATATTTCCCATATACAGGAAGAAGAACCACGTTCAACGTATTGCAGGAATTTAGTAATGAGGGTAACTTCCTTACCATAATAACTAATGAGGCGTTACCTTACTGGTATCTGTTCATCGTTGCAGGTATAATTACGTGGGTGCTATGGACATGCTTTCGTGCGCCAGAACAACACCTAACACCCACCACCAAACACCTAACACGCTACTACATCACTCAGCTCGTTCTGTTAGTAGTGGCATCAGGACTTACCATTGCAGGTATGAGAGGCGGATTTACCACAGCTGTTCGCCCTATAACCATATCAAATGCCAATCAGTATGTGGATCATGCCATTGATGTGGGTATCGTACTGAATACTCCTTTTAGCATAATGCGTACTATTGGTAAGAAACCATTTGTGGAGTGCCATTACCTATCTGATGATGAGGCCCAAAAACTATACTCTCCTTTGCATCAGCTAGCTGATAGTGTTAAGTTCCGTCCGATGAATGTGGTGGTGTTTATCCTTGAGAGTTTTGGAAAACAAGCAATGGAGCGAGGACACATGCCTTTCCTATCTGAGCTTGCGCAAAAGGGAATGGCATTTGAGTATAGCTATTCAAGTGGTAGGAAGAGTATTGACGGAATGCCTTCTGTGCTTTCATCCATTCCAAGTTTTGTAGAGCCGTTCTTCCTTACCCCCGCCTCTATGAACGACCTTTCTGGAATAGCCGGGGAACTATCGCGCAACAAGGGCTATACATCAGCTTTCTTCCATGGAGCAGAGAATGGTTCAATGGGTTTTGAGGCTTTTGCCAAGGCAACAGGTTTTCAGAAATACTATGGCAGAACAGAGTATAATCAGGATCCGCGCTATCATGGTGATGATGATTTCGACGGCACCTGGGCTATATGGGATGAGGAATTCTTGCAGTTCTATTGCGATAAGATGAGCGAGATGAAGCAACCGTTTGTTACCTCTGTCTTCACCGCCTCTTCACATCCTCCATTCGCTATGCCCGATAGGTATAAGGCAAAGTTCCCACCTACCGACCCGCCAATCTTTGCAAGTATAAGATATTCTGATAATGCCTTGCGCCTCTTCTTCGAGAAGGCAAGCAAGCAGGCTTGGTTCAAGAACACCGTCTTCGTGCTAACCGCCGATCATACTTCGGAATCTATCGACCCTCAGTTTACCTCCGATCTTGGCAGATACAAGGTGCCTATCGTTATCTATGCCCCTTCCATACCTGAACTTCAGGGCATAGCAGATAAGGAGAAGATTATGAGTCAGACGGATATAATGCCGACCATACTTGGAATCCTTGGCTATGACGTTCCCTATGTCGCATTCGGACAGGATGTGCTGAACACTAAGCCTGAAGATACTTGGGCGGTGAACTATATTCCGGGCAACGGCTACTATCAGTATGTGCAAGGCGACTGGATGCTGCAGTTTGATGGTGAGAAGGTTGTTCATGCCTACGAATTCAAGAAAGACACGTTGCAGCAGCATGATGTCAAGCAACATTGTCCGAAGGAATACAAACTGCGATTGAAGAGCATCATACAGCAGTATATGTATAGGATGAATCATAATCAGTTAAAGACCCACCCCCAGCCCCTCCCATAAAGGGAGGGGAGTAGTTACAATCTTCTAATTGAAAAATCAGTTTGAATATTAAATATGGAAAATAATAATAATAACGCAACGTCAACAAACGACAAAACTATTTACTCCCCTCCCTTTATGGGAGGGGCAAGGGGGTGGGTCTGTTCTTTCCTCTTCTACGCCATCTCCTCCCTCTTCCTTGCAGTCATGTTCTGCACCTACATGATAGGTTCGCCAGTACTCTCATCAATGGATTTTGAGGGATGGGTGTTCTTCATCGCATCCGCAATATCCCATGCCTCGATGTTCATGCTCATACCGTACCTCTTGGCACTTCCATTCCATCTTTTGGGATGGAGAAAGACGGCTATGTGGGTACAAGGAGTGTTGGTTTCGCTATTGTTTATATTGAACTTCATCAACGAGCAGGTATATGCCATATATAAGTTCCACCTCAACGGATTCGTTATCAATATGCTTACCGGTCCGGCGGCAGGAGATATATTCACCTTCGATGCAGCACTCTATTTCAAGGAGATATGCCTGCTCCTACTTGTCGTATGCCTTGCCGTTGTGTCATATATGCTTTCACGCTATGTGTATGCCAAGAAGCAAAAGGCGTATGCGTTGCCAATAATCTGCACGTTCGTTGGATGCACATTGTTTGCCCATCTGTGGAATATCTATGCCGATTTCTATCAGCATAGGTCGGTGGCAAAGAGTGCACGACTGCTCCCATATTTCTTCCCTACTACCTCAAAGAGTATGATGAAGAATGTGTTCCACCTCACACCTCCTGATAGCTACGGACAGTTGGATGCCTTCGAGGAGTCAGAGGATATCGTATATCCTGTTAATCCGTTAAAGGTTGAGACTCCCGACTCGCTCCCTAATATCCTCGTTATCATGGTCGATTCGTGGAACCGTCGCTGCCTTACTGCCGACAATATGCCGAATACATACGCCTATGCACAGCAGAACGAGTGGTACCAGAATCATGTCAGCAGCAGCAACGGCACACGTGGCTCTGTGTTCGGCTTCTTTTTCGGCTTGCCAAGCTATTACTGGAACTCGTTCGACAAGGCTGCTGTCCGTCCTCTGTTCATTGATCTGTTGAAGAAGAACAACTACGACATACAGGCATTCGTATCAGCCGGAATGGAAGATCCTCCCTTTGCGCGAGTTGTCTTCGGTCATGTCAAGGGCATCAGGGCAAAGTCGTATGGTGTTAATCCTTACGTCAACGATAACAAGGCTACGGATGAGGCTATCCGTGCCATGCAGAAGCATAGCGCGAAGCGAAATCAACCGTTCTTCTACTACGTCTTCCTCGACCTCGCACATAGTTTCCTCGGTATGCCCGATGATGTGAACAGCGTGTATAGTCCTGCATGGTCGTTTGCTGACTATGCCAAGCTAAGCAACGATATGGATCCTACGCCATTCTTCAATCTCTACCGTAACTGTTGCCATTATGACGATGTGCTTATTGGTAAGCTCCTTGCCACTCTGAAGCAGCAGGGATATGCCGACAACACCCTCGTGATAATTGTCGGTGACCATGCACAGGAGTTCAACGAGAACAAGAAGAACTATTGGGGGCATAGCAGCAATTACTCCCTTTGGCAGATCGGTGTTCCGCTTATCATTCATCACCCAAACTCCCAACACCCATCACCCGACACCCATCACCCAATAGCCTTCACCCATCGCACCACCCACTATGATGTGATTCCAACTATCATGCACGATTACTTCGGAGTGCAGAATCCATTAAGCGACTATTCATTAGGCTCGATGCTGCATGACACCGCATCGCGCGACTGGCATTTCGTGGGCAACGACCTCAACTATGCCTTTATCGTAGGTGGTGACACAATCCTTGAGCATCAGGGTAATGGCGCTTTGGATGTATATGACTCCAAGATGAATGATGTGCAGGGCTATAATATTGATGCGAAGAAATTCAATGCAGCCATGCAGAGGGTGAATAGGTTTTATAAGCAGTAATAAAAGACCCACCCCCTTACCCCTCCCATAAAGGGAGGGGAGTAGTTACAATCTTCTAATTGACGTGAGTTACCTCCCTGCGGTCAGTGGGTCTTCGACAAATCTCGAAGAATTCAAGACTGCGAGGGCTGAACGTCGAAGAGGTCGGCGGCCGAAGGGAAAGCCAAAGCCCGACACCTAATAGGGCAGTCCGTAAGGGCAGTCATATAGACGGTTTTTAGGGTATGAGGTCTGAAGGACCGACACCTATTATATTTATCAGGTGTCGCACCTACGGCGCTCATTAAAAACATAATCATTGTAACAGCCCTTACGGACTGCCCTGTTAGGTGTCGCACCTTCGGCGCTTTTCGTCTAACACACGTTACTTGTATTTTTCATTTTTCACTTTTCATTTTTCATTAAAAATATTTGTGTAATGACAAAAAAAAGGAAAAAATATATCTGTATAACGATGGCAGGGCTACTCCTCGCCCTGGGGTGCTGGGCCTACACCCGTTGGGATGTCTGGTTTGGTAATCCCCCCGAAGCACCCTACGCCCCAGCCAAGGTACCATCACGAGTGCTGCTCACCTTTGGCAACGATGGCGAGATGTCGAGAATGGTGTCATGGATGTGCGATGATAAGGTGGATGCAGATGCCGTGCTACTGCTTGCCGATTCAACAGATACCGTACAGATAAAGGCAACGGGAGAAGTCTTTGAGTCACGTTCGGGCAAGGCTGCCTACTATCGTGCCGAGATGAAGGATCTGAAGGCTAATCATACGTACGGCTATGCAGTAAGAAGCAATGGAGTGTTGTCTAAGTGGTACAGCTTTACCACATCCAATCCCGATGCGCAGTCGTACGCCTTCCTCTATATGGGCGATGTGCAGGACACTATCAATGGCGTTGCCAACCGATTGCTCCGTCAGGCCATAGCAAGGCATCCTGAAGTGGAGTTCGTGGCATTCGGCGGCGACCTTATAGAGCGCCCTACCGATGCCTACTATGCCGAGACATTCCGTAGCATCGACAGCGTATGCACCGCAATGCCTGTTGTTAATATTACGGGAAACCACGACTACCTCAAGTACCTGATACGAAAGTGTGAGCGTAGGTTTGCCCTCACCTTCCCATACTATCTAAAAGGAATGGAGGAGCGAGACGATAATAACCATCTCTTCTCGTTCGTGTATCACAACACCCAGTTCTTCCTCCTTGACTCCGAACGTGGAATATATTTCCTCCAGCAGCAGAAATCATGGTTAGAGGATAGGTTTGAAGAGTGCAAGGCAAAGCATAAGATTGTGATGCTTCATCATCCGCTCTATTCCGTCAAGAACAAGAAGAACAACCTCATCGAGCGTTGGACGTTTAACGATATGATACAGGAGGCAGGTGTTGAGCTCGTCCTTCAGGGGCATGAGCACGGATATACGCATTGCACCTCATCCGAAGAGCCGTTGAAGGGTAACATCTGCAACAATCCTCCTCTCTATACCGTTAGCCATTGCTCACCGAAGAACTATAATCTGCACCCTACCGAAAGGTTTTTCCCCGTACTCTCTGATAGCAGATACTATCAGGTTATAAAGGTTGACGCCTCTGCCATCACCATGTTAGGTTACGATGCCAATACAGGTGAGAGGGTGGATAGTGTAAGGATTGTAAAGTGAAGAGTGAAGAACTAAGAGTTAAGAATTTAAGTTACATTTTTTAGCGTATGGTTAATAAACAGGCCTTAAACGGCAATACTAACTTAAATTCTTCACTTTTCACTCATCACTTCAGTAAAAAAAATAATTATCTGCAATCACCCGATAGCGCCCCGAAGGGGCAAAAGCTCATAGCCTGGGGCATCGCCCTAGGTAGATGTAGGGCGAATATACTAACTGCTTGTACATAGGGCGCTGCCCTATGCTATGTGCTTTTAGGCTTTGGCTTTCCCTTCGGCCGCCGACCTCTTCGACGTTCAGCCCGCCTGTCATGTAATTGCGGATAATCACAAATGAAAACAGAATCTCATGAACATCAAACATACCCCCCCTGTTGAATTTCTACAGGAAGAGACAAGAATAGGTTATACAATATCCGCAGAGATGAAGAAGCTGTGGGCTGTACAGATGGACTTGTTGCAGTATCTTCTCGACATCTGCAACAAGCACGGACTACGTATCTATGCCGATGGCGGAACATTGCTTGGCGCAATTCGTCATCATGGCTTCATACCCTGGGATGATGACATAGATATGGTGATGCTCCGCGATGACTATGACCGTCTCATGGCTATGGCAGACGAGTTTGAACATCCGTACTTCCTTCAGAATGTATATACAGATGCTCATTACACCCATCGTCATGCCCAGGTGCGTAATAGCGATACCGCATGTTGGGGAGTAGATCAGAAAGGATGTACGGATAAATACAATCAAGGCATCTTCATAGATATATTCCCTGCCGACATACTGCCTACTACGGCAAGAGGATTCTCGCGATATTATAATAAGGAGACACGGGCAAAGCAACGGTTTCGCTTCGTGTCAAAGTTCTGCAACGCGATGCCCGAGTTCCTATACAAGTGGATGAGGAATAACACTAAATATTTCAGCGATAAGCATATGTTTAGTGAATACGAGAATGCAGTAAGAGGTCAGAGTCCGAAAGGCAATGCACCGGTATGCGAGATAGCATTCAACCATAGCAGTCCGATAAACTTCTATGAGGAATACGGCGAACCTCTATATGCAGATTTCGAATATATCAAGATCCCAATCCCACGACAGAGTCATGCTATGCTCGAACGTCAGTATGGTGCCGACTATATGACACCACAGCACGTCTCAGCAATGCACGGCGGCTTTAATTTCGATGTAGAAAGAAGCTATAAACAATTAACTCAAGTCACTTATAAGAAGTAATAAGTAGTACAAGGAGTAATAAGGAGTACAAGACGAATGTCTTATGTGTGGAATAAAGTTTGAAAGAATAGGGAATAAAGGTTTGATACAATTAAACCCTCATCCTTCATCCATCACCCTTCACCCTTCACCCCTTCATCACCTCAACCTTCAACGAGAAAAACTATCGTCTTGTACTCCTTATACTCCTTGTACTCCTAAAACTATTTAATCCCCCATCCTCTATGGAAGATGCTGTGAAACTCTATCTTAAAATCCCTTCCACTAACAAGGCGAAGGACGATATGGATATCATCATGGGTCAGAACGGATTCCATGACATAGCCTGGAGCATAGACTCCCACAATTCAGTAGCACGCTTCATAAGTAAGCTCGTTAGCGTGCTCCTCGTTCTGGTAAGAGTAAAGAAAGGAAATGTCCTGCTCATTCAATATCCGTTCAAGAAGTACTACTCCCTCATCTGCCGTCTGGCACATTTCAAGGGAGGCAAGGTCGTCACACTCGTGCATGACCTTGGCTGCTTCCGTCGCAAGAAACTCACCATCGCACAAGAACTGGTGCGCATCAACAATACGGATGTCTTGATCGTACACAATGAGGCAATGCAGCAGTTCCTGCTCTCTCAGGGCTATCGTAAGCCTATGGTCACGCTTGGCATCTTTGACTACCTGTCCTCCAGTCCGGGTAGAAGACCCGAGAAGACAGCGGAGGAAGAGTGGAAGGTGGTATATGCCGGAGGCCTGTCACATCGCAAGAACTCATTCCTCTACGAATTAGACGACAAGATACACAACTGGCACTTCCATATCTATGGAGGCGGACTTGATGAAGACAAGGCACAGGGATGGAAGAACATCACCCCTATGGGACTCGTTACTCCCGACTATCTCATAGGCAATTCCGTAGGTCATTTCGGACTTGTCTGGGATGGCTCAAGCATTGACGAATGTGCAGGCGACTGGGGAGAATACCTCAAGGTGAACAATCCGCACAAGACATCATGCTATCTTAGAAGCGGAAAACCAGTTATTATGTGGAACCAGTCAGCCCTTGCCCCTTTTGTAGAGAGGGAGGGAATAGGATTTACGGTAAGCTCACTCAGGGATATAGACGATAAAATCAAGGATATAACGCTTGACGAATACCAGAGTATGTGTCGCAATGCCGAGGTTATGAGCAAGCGTCTTGCAGAAGGTTATTATTTCAAGAAAGCATTTGCAAAGGCTTATGAGCTTTTGGATATTGCTCGTAGGGGGTGAGTCATAGCCTTGCGACGATTCCAGTTGCGGTCGTGCTGTTTCTTCTGCATAAGTGCTTCTTTTGCCCATTGCTCTGGGTTGGGTATGCCACAGGCAGAGGCGTATTCCTTTGCTATGAATTGGAAGAGGTCATAACGTCCGGTGAAACGGGTCATGTTCTCTATCCTCTCTTTCATAGGGATTGTGTGTATGGAGTCGTGGAATGTGACGCGGTTTATGTCTATCAGCGTAAAATGGATTTCTCCTTCTTCGTTGGAAAAGAGGATATTGGTGTTGTTCATGTCGTTGTGGAGTATTCCGCGTTCGTGCATCTGGGCAAAGAAGTGTGCCAGGGCTTTGGCTACGTCTTTGTCCCATTCTTCTTTTTCAAAGGCATCGCGGATCTCGGTGCAATGGGTTAGCTCTTTGCATAGATAGTAGGCATCTGATAAAAGTAGTCCTTTCCTTATTTCTACGTATGCGATTGGTTCTGGTGTGTTGATGCCGCGACGTATCATCTCCATACCGTTCTGATAGGATTTGCGTGCCTTGTGACTTCTAAAAATATATCCTATCTTTTGGATGAGGTTGGGACGTTTGAATCTCTTCACCACCATTTTTTTTGCATCGTTAATGGTGATGTCAACGGCTTTTATCTTGTTTCTGCCATTCCATATCAGAATGCCTGAGCGCTCGAAGCTCTCAGGGAGATCAGCGATATATGCGTTTAGTTCGCTGCTTTGTGCGTATGATGGGTTTAATGTGTAGTCAGACATAAGATGAAGTAAGTAGATAATCAATTTTTTTTTATAATCAAGAATTAGAGAATTAGAGATTTTTTTTGAATTTATAGGAATTGGAGAAAGGTCGCTTACGCTCCTGTCAATCACGGCTATTTCCAATGCTACGTAAGTAGCAAAAATCTCTCTTTCGCATTAATTCAAAATTCTCAAATTACTTCCCTGCGGTCAGTGGGTCTTCGACAAATCTCTCTAATTCTTGATAAATATAAAATTTTTTGAATATTACTTATAATCAAGCCTTTTACAAGCCAATCTGTTTCTCGTAGAGCTTGCAGAGTACGGTGAACTTATATTGTGCGGAACGCATTGCTTGCACGTAGCCTGCTATGCCGTAGCGGAAACCGCCCTTGAGAAAATACAACTTTATGAAGCGCATTGTGGGCGATGCGAACATCTTGAAGAGTGTTACCTTTGTGCCGGCTCGTTTCTCTACCTCGTTATCGGTGTAGTTGTTGAGGCGCACGAGGGTGGCACGGGTGGAGTCGTCGAGATGGACGAAGGCGAGATCCTTACGCTTCTCAGGAATATGGTCGAGCTTGCCGTTGACGGTAGGGAAGGTGTGGACGTATGGTGGCCATACGGTTCCTTCCTTTATGAAGAAGCGTAGCTGATAGTCGGGATATGACGAAGGGAGGCATACGCCCATGGTGTGATTCTTTCGGGGGATATAGAGTCCCATGATGTCACCATTGTTCTCTATGAACTTGTAGAGGTAGTCGTGGAGCGCTTGCGGTATCAGTTCGTCGGCATCGACAACGAGTACCCAGTTGCTGCTTGCTGACTGTATGGCGAAGGTGCGTGCCGGCTCTGCACTCTTATGGTTTGCCTTGGGGAATGTCACGACCTTTGCACCGTGCGCTTTGGCAATAGCTACGGTGTCGTCGGTGGATTCCATGTCGCAGACTACAATCTCGTCGAACGATTTTGCGGTCTCAAGGACTTGTGCAAGATATTTGCTTGCGTTATATGTATTGATTACAACAGAAATTTTATTCATATATGGATTGGGCATTTCCTGATTCTTTCGACCTTGACTTTTTTTATTTCTTTTGAACACAGATTTCACAGATTTAAGGGATATTCTCGCTTACGCTAGTGATTAGCATCTGTGAGATCTTGAATATCTGTGGTTTTATTTTTCCGAACACAGATTTCACAGATCTAAGGGATTTTCTCGCTTACGCTCGTGATTAATATCCCTAAAATCCTGAATATCTGTGGTCTGTTTTATTTTTTTTTCTGAACACAGATTTCACGAAAAGGACGAAAGAATTTCGTTTGTTCTGTGTTTTCCGTGTTCAAAAATATCTCAGTGTCTCTGCGCCTCTGCGTTTTCATCCTGCGAGGGCTGAACGTCGAAGAGGTCGACGGCCGAAGGGAAAGTCAAAGCCCGCCACCTAATAGCGAAGGGCGTAAGCCCTGGATATATAGATCGTTTTTAGGGAAAGAGGTCTGTAGGACCGACACCTATTGACTTTATTAGGTGTCGCACCTACGGCGCTCATCCTCTGTGTCTCTGTGCCTCTGTGTGCATAACGCAAAGCCACCAAGTCGCAAAGTATTTTATTTCCGAACACAGATCTCACAGATTTAAGGGATATTCTCGCTTATGCTCGTGGTTGGCATCTGTGAAATCCTGAATATCTGTGGTTATATTTTTTTCTGAACACAGATTCCACAGATTAAAGGGATTTTCTCGCTTACGCTCGTGATAAGCATCTGTGAAATCCTGAATATCTGTGGTTATATTTTCAAGAACACAAATCTAAGGGATTTTCTCGCTTATGCTCTTGGTTGGCATCCATAAACACCAAGTATCATTGGTCGATGGACTTCGCATTTCCAAATCCCTTACTTATGATATACCAGAGTAGTTTGAGACGCGCGAATTTCTTTTTTCTTGCGATCTTGGCTCTGTCCTGTGGAGTGGTATGCAAGCTCCAGTCTTCTCCTTGACGGGTGATGAACTTTCGCATAGTGGAGTTGCTCATACCCCATTTCATCAAGAATTGCGTTGAACCATCGTTCTTACGTATTCTGCCTGTTGTCTTTGTCTCGAAATGATACACGCGACTGTTGCCTAATCCTTTCAGATGCTTTACGCCTACAAGGAGAAGTTTGGCGGTGAAGTCAGGGTCGCTATACATTCCGGGAGAAAATTCTATGCTGTAGCCGCCAACGAGATCCCAGATGTCACGATGTACGAGTGATGGTGGTCGGGTGGCTCCCTGCCAGTCGTTGTATGGCTCGTTCATATATTCGCGGAGTAGCTTTTCTTCCTGAAAGGTGGCTATAGTGTCGCCGTAGTTGATGCAGAGACCAACATCATCCTTATCGTGCGGCTGTATCATAGTGCCCGATAGATAGTACATGTTATCGGGGTGGCTCTTTATCTCCTCCATCAGCACGATGTCCCAGTTAGGAAGCACATACATATCATCATTGACGAAGTATATGTAGTCGGTCTTGACGAGTCGGCGCATACTGTTCATGGCAAGGCACACACCTATGTTTTCCTCGGAGTGGGTATAGTCCAATCCTTCAGCCTTTACCCATTCGAGGGTGCCGTCAGAACCATCGTTCACATGGATGATGATTTGATGATTGTAGGCGGAATGCTGTCTGATACTACGCACGCATAGTTTCAGAAATTCGAGATTGTTCCATGTGGGAATGAGGATGGAGAAACCGTTATACATTCTTATAGCTCTTTTCTAAGTCTAACAAGTGGAAGTTGTGCTGACGTTGGTGGTTGCCGTCGGGAATAACCATATACTCGCCGTATTTTTGAGTGAGGTATTCGTGTGGATGCTCTACACCCATTACGGTCTTGCCCTCGAAGACGACTGCCGTAGGCTCGCCCAACAGATGCTTGGGCATCACGCCTTTCAGTCCGTCGTCGTGATCCACTATCAGGTCGCACTTGTCATAGTCGTATGCCCTTTGCATATTCCTCAGTTTCTCCTGAAGCCCTTGCATGGTGTATATCTTTCTGCAAAGTAGCGGAAGCCAAGAGGAAGGGCCATGCCCATGACGGTATGGATCGCGGTGAACGAAGTACAGGGCTTTCTTCAGCCATTGGTAACGGATGAAATGCAGATGCTGTTTCATACGTGAGGCAGGCATACCATCGAGAGGGAACACATCGAGATATATACCTCCGAGATAGCTAAGGTGCATACGCTCGATGAGCGTGGTGCTGCCATCCTGAATCTTGGCAAAGGGTAGGGGATAGTTCGCAGGGTCGGTTTCGTAGCTCACCACCTCAAAAGGCTCTGGCATCCAATTCTTTGCATTAGCCATAAGCAGGTCGTAATCCTTTCGTGGCATGGCGATGTCGAGGTCGTCATCCCAAGGAATGAAACCCTTATGGCGAACTGCTCCAAGCATTGTTCCTGCCCAGAGATAGTATCTCAGATTATGTTCCTTGCATACTCGGTCGAGGGCAAGGAGAATATCGAGAATACGAAGTTGAAGTGGTCGGATGTCGTAGGTGGCCATGAGTGAAAGTAAATGAAAAATGAAAAGTGAAAAATGAAAAATACCTGTTCGATTCGAATTACTAATTACCAAGATGCCTTTTCCATAGAAAGGGATTGAGCGATAAGAGCTAATAGGTAATTCGTAATTTGTAATTAGTAACTTGTATTTTATAATTTTTCATTTTTCATTTTATAATTTAAATCTATTCGGTTAGGCTCTTCCTCGCATTCTCAAAGTCCTCAACCGTGTCAAGCTCGCAAGAGAAGAGGTCGGAAACGTCGAGAACCTTGTAGGTGTGTCCCTTTGGAAGAAGACGCTCGAAGGCAAGCTCATAGAACTTGTTTTCAAGATGCTCATCGTTCATCATCGGCTCAAGTTCCGCATAGAGGGCGCGAGTGTATTCCTTACCCATCTTCTCTATGCCAAGACTCTCGCCTGCTGCATCTTCCACACGGCAGGTCTTACTGATCTCAAGGATAGAACCTTCCTTATCCACAACCACCTTCATCTCCTCTTCGCCAAGCTCATGCTTGATGAGGGTGAGCACGTTGGCAGATTCGTTAGCCAGCACTCGTGTCACTATCTCTGGATCATAGAGAAGGTCGCTGTCAAGAAGAAGGATGTCCTCATTCTCTGCCTCTGGACGAGCCAACCAAAGAGAGTAGATGTTATTGGTGGAGTCGTACACCTCGTTATTGATGAATCTCACCTTAATGCTATTGCCATATTGCTCTGCCACGAATTTCTCTATCATTTCGTGCAGATAGCCAGTTACGATGACGAACTCGGATATGCCATTCTTTATCAGCGCATCCATTGAGCGCTGAAGGAGGCATCGCTCACCAATCTTCAGCAAGCACTTCGGAGTATTGTTTGTTAGCGGACGAAGGCGCGATGCCATACCAGCCGCAAGGATTATTGCTTTCACTTATTCTAAATTAAAAATTAAAATGTAAAAATAAAAAAGTATGATTACATTTAGAGCCCGTTTTCTTTCATTTTCCTCACAATTGCAATCAGAATATAAATTATTTCATTGCAGTCATTGTTTATCGAATCAAATTCTTTTTGGGTGAGATGATTTCCAGTATAAAGCTTTCTCACCAATATGACGTTTCATTCGCTTCTTTTAGGGCAATGCTGTATTTGCTTACAAAGTCGGCTTTGCTTTGTGCATAGACACCTTCGTTTATATTTGCACCTATGCTCGTACCGGCTCTACTTATCTGGTTGATGATGTAGTTATCTACATGCTTTGACTTCAGATAAGCATCAAGTTTGATAATTCTGTCTGTGAATTTCTCAACCTTGATTAGCAGTATGTTCTCTTTGCGCGGGAACATAGGTAATCATACTTTTTAATTTTTACTTCTTACTTTTTACTTTTTTGTGGCTAGGCCTTTGATTGTCTCCACCACCACCTGTATCTGCTCTCTTGTGCCGAGAGTGATGCGGAGGCAGTCCTCAAGTCCCTTGTCGCCCATGAACTTGATCTTGTACTGCTTTTCAGCCAAAGCCTTTTGCAGACGCTCCTTGATCTCGGTTGGGTACTTGATAAGGATGAAGTTGGCAACGCTCTTATATACCTTGAAGCCGGGGAGATTACCGAGTTCCTTCTTGAACAACTGACGATCCCATTCCATGTCGTCAGCCACCTTGCGATAGTGCTCGTCGCTCTCAAGGGCAGCGATAGCCACAGCCTCTGTGAAACGATTGTAGCCAAGGTACTTGTTGGCATAGCTGAGGAAATTCTCGTGACCCTTACCCATGAAACCGAATCCCATACGCAGACCTGGAAGTCCGTAGAACTTACTCAATGTGCGTGAGATGATGAGGTTGGAGTATTTGCTTACGAGTGGCGCGATGTAGTCGGTATCTGTGGAGATAAACGATGCGTATGCCTCGTCGATAAGCACCATAGTGTCCTCTGGAATATTCTCCATGATCTTGCCAATCTCCTCTGGTGTAAGGCAGTTGCCCGTTGGGTTGTTAGGAGAAGCCAAGAGAAGCATACGAGGATGAATACGGTTGGTGTATTCTATCACCTCGTCAACATCGTAGGCGAAGGTATCATCCAACTGATGCAGAGGGTACATCTCGAAGCTACCGCCACACTCACCTGCTATGCGGTTGTAGTACCACCAAGAGAACTCAGGGATGAGTATCGTCTTGTTGTCGCCCTTCATCAGATAGTAGTGAACGGCATTCTTCAGAATATCCTCACCGCCGTAGCCGAGAAGAACCTGCTCTTCTGGCACGTTATAGATTTCAGAGAGACGGACAGACACGATGCTCTTCTTGCCCTCATCGTAGATTCGGGTATAGAAGCAGAGTGTCTCTGGATCAAAGTTCTTTATTGCATCAATCACCTTCTGAGAAGGCTTGAAGTTGAATTCATTTCTATCAAGAAAATTCATATATTTTAATTTATTCTTTTTTAGTATGTGATCAAATTTATTTCTATAATCAAGAATTAGAGAATTAGAGTTTTTATGAATTAATGCGAAAGAGAGAATTTTGCTACTTGCGTAGCATTGAGAATAGCCGTGATTAACAGGAGCGTAAGCGACCTTTCTCAAATTCTTATAAATTCAAAAGAAAAATTCTCAAATTCTCTAATTCTTGATAATAAAAATTTTTCTGTACATTTACTTACTTTCTACTTTTTACTTTATTTTTTCTGCCTTATTCACGGCAAACCTAACCACAAGGAAGTTTGTCACCATACTTATCAGCAATGTCGGTATGTATGCTATGCGGTCTGGAATGTCAGCGACATTTACGAATATCCACATCAGCGACATCCTCACCACGAAGAGGTTGAACATATGGGCGGCTATTACTCCCACCAGATTACCAGTCGTTGGTTTCTTCTTAAATGTCCAGTATATCGTGAGCAGATAGTTTACGATGAGGCTTAGGCAATATCCCGAAACCAATGCCACCTGATAGGAAGCAAAGAGTCTGACGAGGTAGAAGATCGCTGCATCCAATGCCGTTGATATCACACCCACTATGCAGAATCGAAGGAACTCGCCAAGTTTGGGGTCGGAGTTATAAATTTCCTTTATTGATCTCATTCTTTTATTCGTAAATTAAAAATGAAAAGTGAAAAATGAAAAATACATGTTACCTTCTTTACTCTGAAAGCGTAATCTGTATTTTATAATTTTTCATTGTTCATTTTTCATTTAAATACAGTTCCCTTACCTGCCTCGTCAGCACCTCTGGTGTAAACATCCGCCTTGCGTATGCCTCCATCTTTTGCCCTATGCTAATAGCCAAAGCCCTATCGCCGCAAAGGCGGTCGATGTGCCAAGCCATCTGCTCTGCTGCATCCTTGGCATGAGGATCTATCAGACAGGCATCTGGTCCTGCTGCTTCGGGAAGGGATGAAACCGTTGTCGTTATTACAGGTGTCTGCTGAAGAGCCGCCTCCACAACTGGCAATCCGAAACCCTCGTAGAATGATGGGTAGATAAAGAGCAAAGCCCTTGTGTAGAGCGCCTGGAGCAATTGGTTGTTGTGTATGTTAGTCTCAATCCTTGTGAATGCCTCAAGCGAATGCTTTGCTATGAATGCCTCGCACTCTTTTCGGTATTCCCTGCCGTTGCCTATGATGAGTAGTAGCGGACGGTTCTCTTTCGGTATCAAGGCAAGAGCCTGAAGTGCTCCGAGAAGATTCTTTCGGGAGTTGATGCTACCCACATAGAGAATGAACGGCGGCAGACCGTCTTTGCCGAAGTGCTCCGTGATGAGGCGGTCGCATGTCTCGTCAGGTAGTGGGGTGTAGTAATATTCCTGAACAGGCTGATAGATTACCTTCACGTTCTCTTCCTTCACACCATAGAACCTGATGACATCGTTCTTCGTTGATTCGGATATGGCAATCACCTTATCCGCCCTTCTACATGAACTGCCATACTTCCAGTTGTAGATCTTCCTGTCAGCCCAATGATACATATCCGGAAACGTGAGCCAAGCCACATCGTGAATAGTCACGATAGATCTTGGGTAATGGGTGTTGGATGATAGGTGTTGGGTGTTAGAAAGGTCGAAGGGGATCTCGTTGCTAAGACCGTGGAAAATATCACAACCATCCTTTGCGGCTTTCTTGCCGAGCGAGAATGTACGGGTTAGCGAACCCTCATCGTAAAGCACATACTCATCATTAGGGAAAAGTTTTTGCAAGCCGCCCACCAATGTGCGACTATAATTGCCCAATCCTGTTTGGTTGTGGTAGTAACGCTTAGCGTCGAATCCTATCTTCACTCTTCTGCTTTTTAAAAATTTTCAATTCCCAATTTTCAATTTTCAATTGAATTAAGAATAGCGTGCAAAGTTACTCATATTTTTCCATATTTGCAACTATTTAAGTCGAAAACGTAGAAAAAGGGTGAGAAATGTATTTAATGACGGAAATTTCGACCTATCTGCTTGGAAAAATTATTGCGATATTAATGTGACATTTGTGGTAATTAATGTTTCCCTCACGTAGTGAGACGTGTAATTTCGCGTTAATACCACATTAATCTCGCATTAATTTTCGTTGACCACAGATTTTCGGGATCTTCGTGATGTCAATTACGAGCGTAAGCGAGACAATCCCTTCAATCTGTGCGATCTGTGTTCATAAATACAAAATCAAAGTCGATGTTTTTTAGAATGGAAATGGATGTATCTGATGTATCTGATTTCGTCAATCACGTCCTTACTGCGTCTGCTTCAGATAAATCATATACATCCGTTTCCATTCTTTTCGTTTCTTTCGTGTTTTCCGTGTTCAGAAAACTTTTTTAGAATTAAACACTAAACACGTACACGCCCCATAAAAACGGTTGTAATCATGTTGATGTTCAATGAGTTAAGAGCGTGTACGTGTTTGCCAAACATGTACACAACACGTACACGGGTCGTCACGCTTCATAAATTTATAAAACGAGCAATAATAGCCGATTTTCGGGGAAATACGCAAAAAGTGTGTACGTGTTGTGTACGACTTGTGTACGTGTTAGATAAACACGTACACGCCCCTAAACCGTTTGATACACAATTCGTTATACCCTCAAAAATACCCCCGTGTACGTGTTTGGCGTTTAATTCTAAAAAAAAAGTTTACTTGTAATCTCTACATTGCAATTTAGAGGTGTTAACCTCGTGGTTCTTCTGTTCCTCTTCCTTGGCTTTTCTTTAGGTTCGCTTCTCCTTCGCTTGTAATTCGCTTCTAATCCCATTCTAATCCCTTTCATGGAAATGGGACTTGCATGGGATTTGCAACGGATTAGCTTAGGACTTGGAAGGGCACATATAAACTTCAATCTGTACGGGAAAAAAGCCTTGTAAAGGCGAAATAATATAGGCGTGGGTGTAACCCACGTATCATAGATATCCATATTTTCAAGAGCGCTGTAGGTGCGATATAATTCATATCATGCTGAGAAACATGGTGTTATGTCGCCCAGGCAGGGCTTTATTTCTCAATCCACGCCAATAGATAGGGTTACACCTATCCTATGATATGCTGTCCTTACAGGACTTACAAAATGCTTTTCTGGAATTTATCACCACATTGAATTTTATTATGCTCAACAGAGGATTTCTTCATTACCACATAGGAGTGTCATCTGGTTCTGTCATCCATTGTGGAATGATTTTAGAATCTATTTGTGTACAACCCCTGAATGCGTTTTCGTCAATCTCTGTATTTGGATTCTCGATATTAACAGAAGTTAGATTTGCACAATAATAAAAAGCACCGTTTCCGATACTCTGTACGCTATTTGGAATTGTGATGGAAGTGAGGCTTGTACAACCCGCAAAAGCACTCTCTTTGATGTATTTTAAACTGTTGGGAAGCGTGATAGAGGATAGTTCTTCGCAACAGAAGAAAGCGTTATCCTCTATGCTCTCCACGCTATTCGGGATTATGACAGATGTCAGTCCAATACAATATGCGAAAGCGAATTCTCCAATACTCTTCATCCTGTTAGGAATGGTTATTGATGTTAGTCCGACACAACCCTTGAAAGCTGCATGTTCAAATTTTGTCACGGAATTAGGAATGGTGATAGAAGTTAGCCCGTGGCAATGTTCAAATGCACACCTTCCGATACAAGTTACTGTGTTGGGAATGATTGTTTTCTTGCATCCTATAACGAGCTTGTTTGTTGCAGTATGTATTATGGCGTTACAATCATTTCTACTATCATAAATCTTGTTGCCTTTATCAACATTGATTGATATGAGATTTAGACAATAAAAGAATGCTCCTTCGTCAATGCTCGTCACAGAGTTCGGAATTGTGATTGAGGTTAGATTTTTACAGCCATAGTATTTGTAACTCGCTATGGCACAAACTATTCTAATTAAAACGGTAGAAAAGTGATGATGCAGATTCTATTGGTGGTAAAAAACATAAAAAAAATAACATTTTTAACCTTTGTTATACATTTACATAAGTATTTTGAATAAAATCTATTATGAAATAACTAAAGTTTCCTAGCCTCTAAAAGAGCTTATAAAATAACGGTTCCTCGGAAAAATTTATGAATTTTGTATTCGCTTAAACAACATAAACACAACGATTTAACAGAAACCGTTATTTTATAGGCTCTTTTAGAGGAGGGGAAACTTTAGCGGCTAATTAATGTAGTCAAGCGTAGCGTTTAAATTCATCAAACTGGCGTTGATATTAAGTAGTCCATTGTTCGTTTTTACTGGACACCAGTATTCTGCTGTCAGGTAAAACCCCATAGGCTACCGCTCATTGTAACTGCTTTTTCATATACTCCATATATGGTGCTACGTGCTCAAAGTACATGCGGTATCCTTCGCATAGGTAGTTGAGTCCAGGTTCGCCATCGGCAGTGTTGAGCAAACGGTTCTTGGGGCATTCTCCGTTGCATGCAAAGAGCCACTTACAGGCGGTGCACTGACGTGGGAGGGTGAGGTGCTTGTCGCGCCCGAACTTGGTCTGTTGCTCTGAATACATCATTTCGGTTATGGTATGCGTCTTGATGTTGCCAAGCTTGTATTGCGGATATACGTAGTGGTCGCACGAATATATGTCGCCGTTATGCTCCAGTACTCCTGCATGTCCGCAGTATTTTGCCAGTGAGCAAACTCCAGGGGATATTCCGCACCAGTTGGCAAGTGTTGCATCGAATATCTGAACGAAGTATTTGCCTACGTCTTTTCTTATCCATTCATCGAACAGGCGGCACAGGAACTCACCCCATTGCCTTGGGCGCACGGAGTATGGGGTCAGTTCGCCAAGGCGTGTGGCATCGACAACGGGTGTGAACTGTATGTAGCGGCATCCTATCTTCTTGAAGAAGTGATAGAACTCCAGCGGATGGTCGCCGTTTATGTGGTTGACGACGGCCATCGCGTTCCATTCCACATGATGGTGGTTCAGCGTGTCAATGCCTCTCATAACTTCATCGAAGGTGGGGTTGCCGTTTGCCTGTCGGCGATATGCGTCATGATACTCGCGCGGTCCGTCGATGGATACACCGATGAGCCAGTTGTTCTTGTGGAAGAACTCGGCATACTCATCGGTGACCAGCGTTCCGTTGGTCTGGAGTGAGTTGGCGATATTGCGTCCCGCTGCATATTTCTGCTGAAGTCGGATTATCTTCTCGTAGTAGCTCACGGGGCGCAGCATGGGTTCTCCTCCATGCCATGTGAAGAGAATGTCGCCCATTGTCTGGCTTTCAATGTATTGCTTGATGAATCTTTCGAGTGTATCGTCGTCCATCATGTTATGCTCTCCCGGATATAGCTTTGCCTTATCCAGATAGTAGCAATATTTACAGTGAAGGTTACAGGCAGCGCCAACTGGCTTGGCCATAACATAAAGAGGGCGTGCGAAAGGAGATATTGTTGCCATTTTTTAAAAACAATCTTTTATTCCATACTTGTTTGCGACTGCAAAAATACAAAGTTTCTACGACATAGAAAATCCCCTTTATGCGGTATTGAAATACCACATAGAAGGGATTTTTGAAAAGATTAGAAAAAATTTGAATAAAAGATGTGATTACTTAATTAGAAAATGAGTTGGAACCTCAGATTTGATATCCTGCACCTTGCTTTGCCTGAATGCCCTCATCATTTTAGGCTCCTTTTCCTCGAGATAATGGAAATCAACTACATTGTTTTCCTTAGCCCAATTGAAATAAGCCGTTGACAATTTGCTTACCACTTCGTGATTGCGTGATGCAACATTGTGTGTCTCGCCTGGATCATTTTCAAGATCAAAGAGTTCCCATGAATAGTTAGGCCAGTGAGACTCCAATTTCCATTTGCCTATACGCACGGCACGATTGCCGGCACGCTCCCAGCAAAGGGCTTCCACACGATCCACGCTCTCCTTTCCATCGAATAGCACAGGCAAAAGGCTCTTTCCGTGAAGTTCATTAGCTTTCACACCGTTCAGTTCCTTCGGATATTCCACACCTGCAAGGTCATAGAAGGTAGGTGCGAGGTCTATTATGTGGCCAGTACCCTTAGCTATTCTTCCTGCCTTTATTTTTTTAGGAAACCATGCAATGAAAGGTGTACGGATACCGCCCTCATACACAAAGTCCTTATAGGCACGGAATGGAGTGTTGGAAAGATGTGACCAGTTGCGAGATTGCGACTCACTCGAACCGATTGTACCCAATGGACCAGAGTTTCTTGAAGCGCCTCCATGCCATCTTATGAGATCCTCGGCGGGTGCGCCATTGTCAGAAATAAAGATGACGAGCGTATTGTCATCTATGCTCTTCGCCTTCAGAGCGTCGAGTACCCTGCCAATCCCCTGATCCATACGATCGATCATGGCTGCATACACCTCCATTTTCTTCACCCATTCCTTACGGCGGTCATACGAAAGTTTTGCCCACTCATAGTTATTGTCTTCATTTTCAGGTAAAACGGCATTCTGCGGAATGAGTCCCAGTTGTTTCTGCTTCTCGAAACGTCTTTGTCTTATCACATCCCATCCCTCATCATATACGCCCTTGTATTTTGCAATATCCTCAGGTAGAGCATGCAATGGCCAATGCGGAGCGGTATATGCGAGATACAGTACAAAAGGCTTGTCACCTGTCTGCTCCTTGATATAATCCACCGCATTGTCCGTTATGAGGTCTGTCGAATAATAGCTTCCAGGCTCAAGTTCCACAGGCTGACCATCCTTATAATAAGGACGTTTCCTCTTTGCTGCATCTTTTTTTTGCTGTTCAGTAGCATTGGCTGGAACATAGTCGCCTTGGTCAAAATAACTACCGTTGTTAGCGTTGAAAGAATGCTCAAAGCCTCTCTGCCAGGGCTGGCTGACTTCTTTGCCGTTCTCCCTGCCAGAAACGTGCCACTTGCCCGATAGGTAGGTGTGATATCCTCCATGCTCCAACACTTCTGCAAACGTGAGAGACTCTCTGTTGATATAGCCCTGATAAGCAGGAAGCCCGAGGTTATTGGCGAAATATCCAACTCCAGCCCTATGCTGATACTGTCCCGTAAGCAATGAAGCACGTGTTGGCGCGCTGATGCTATTGTTGTAGAACTCACAGAATCGAGTTCCCTCAGAAGCGAGTCTGTCAAGGTTAGGAGTCTTGATCTCTGAGCCGTATGAGCCAAGGTCAGAATATCCCATATCATCAGCAAGGATCAGTATGATGTTAGGACGCTTGTCAGCCCCCTGTGCCGATGCCGTAGCCGAAGCCGCGAGCATAAAAGGTAAAACAAAATTCTTCATCGTGTGCGTACCTCCCCATTCTTTCTATTAACTACATTGTTCTTTCTGTTATCCGCTGCACCCCAAGGATTGCGAAGGAGCTTGAAGTCAACTACGTCGTTAGCTTCTGCCCATTCAGTATAATGTTTTTTTAGCTTATCCACTATATCCGGATGCTCTGCAGCCACATCAAACCTCTCGCTTCTGTCGTTTTCGATGTCGTAAAGCTCATCCACGCCATCCTTCACCGACACATACTTCCATTTTCCAAGTCTGACAGCCTTGTTGCCAGCCCTTTCCCAGCAAAGCGGTTTCTCACGCTCCACCTCCTCCTTACCACCAAACAATATAGGAAGGAGACTCTTGCCTGGAAGTGCATTAGTCTTCACGCCATTATATTCCGTAGGATATTCAGCTCCTGCAAGGTCATAGAATGTAGGAGCAAGGTCAATCAAATGTCCTACTCCCTTCACTATGCGTCCCTTTTTTATCTTGCCTGGAAACCATGCAATAAGAGGTGCACTAATGCCACCTTCATAGCAAATGCCCTTATACTCACGGAAAGGAGCATTACCAGTCTGTGACCAATACTTGTTCTGCACCTCATAGCTGCCAGGATCACCTACCGAATAGTTTCCTCGTGATCTTGACACCGCACCTCTGCCGCCTTCAGCACCATTATCCGATATGAAGATGATGAGCGTATTCTTATCCTGTTTCATTTGTTTCAGCTTGCGCAACACCCTTCCGATTTCCTGATCCACCCTGTCAATCATTGCGGCATACACCTCCTGTCGGCGTTCCCAGTATTTCTGCTCATCGTAAGGGAGAGTCCTCCACAATGGAATTTCATCATCATGCTTTGCAAGTTGCTGAGATACAGGCACCACACCCTGCTTAATGGCATTTTGGAGTCTCACCTGACGTAGTGAATCCCATCCGATTGAGAATTTTCCCTTATACTTCGCAATATCTTCCTTCTTAGCCTGCAAAGGCCAGTGAGGTGCATTGAATGCGAGATAGAGGAAGAAAGGCTTCTTCTCATTTTTCTGACCGTCAAGAAACTCAATGGCATTATCCGTAATCACATCCGTGAGATATTCCCCATCCTTCAGATGATACTCCTCGTTATCCTTGATGAAACGCACGGAAGTCACGCTATTCCTATTGTCATCAACCTCATAGTATGAGCTTGCGCCGCCAATGAAGCCGAAGAAATGGTCAAAGCCACGCTGATTAGGCCATTGATCGCGATCATCACCCACATGCCATTTACCACTCATCAGCGTGGTATATCCGGCACGCTTAAGCACCTCCGCAAAAGTGAGCGACTCCTTATTTAGGAATCCCTGATAAGCAGCCAGGCCCAGATTGTTATTGAAGAATCCGAGACCAGCCTTGTGCTGATACTGTCCCGTAATAAGCGAAGCACGGGTTGGTGCGGAAATACCATTATTATAGAACTGACAGAAACGAGTACCCTCGTTTGCCAGACGCGTGAGGTTAGGGGTTTCTATCTCATATCCACCGTATGGCTGAATATCACTGAAACCCATATCATCCACCATTACCATTATGATGTTGGGCTTCTGTTGCTCTGCAGCCACAGCAGTTGCGGAAGCCAATATAGCAACAGGTAAACTAATTTTCTTCATTATTTTAATAAATTTTAAAGCCCCCATCCCCCAAAGGGGGAGTTTGTTATTTTCGTTAAAAAGAGATCCCCCTTGGGGGATGGGAGCATCTCTTTTATTTACCTTTTATTCCCAGTCGCTCAACTGATGCAGATTCGGGTTGAGGTCAAGCTCACGTTGTGGTATAGGAAAATGGATATGCTTGGGTAGTGCGCTCGTCTTGCCCGATGCCTTCAATTTCTGGACATAGTAGTCAGAACCACGCCTTGAAAGGTCAAACCAACGCTGAAACTCATACACGAGTTCCTTGCGTCTCTCCTCGAATACATATTCCCTGAACTCATCCTGCGAGAGGTTGGGGTTGGCATCCTTTAGTAACGTGATTCCTGCACGCTCTCGTACCCTGTCAATAGCAGTATAAGCCTCCGCACTTGGTTTGCCTTCAGCTTCATTAAGTGCCTCTGCATAAATGAGGAGCACCTCGGCAAAGCGAATGTAAGGCACATCCTTCGAAGATTGCCCCTGATTGCCAATTACAGTCTCATCATAATATTTATGGAAATGAGGTATTGCCAGCTGATACAATTTTCCGTCAGTAGGACTTGTCATTTCCGTTACAAAGGTAACTGGCAGTCGCTTGTCATTGGCATCATAGCTCTCATATAATCCACCTTCCAGGTGAAGGGCATCGGCATAGTCACCATTGATACCAGGAATCTCATTTGGAGCAGATCTACCTGCAAGATTGTTCGAGATATAGTTAGCATTGCCCTTGAATTGTATGGAGAAAATATGCTCCTTGCCATTCTCGGTAGCAAGAGCGAATACATCGGCAAAATCTTCAAACAGGTCATATCTGCCACTTGCAATTACCTCCTTACTCTTTTCAGCAGCAAGTTCCCAGTCCTTATGTGTGAGATAGACCTTTGACAACAGCGATTTTGCTGCGCCAGACGTAACTCTTCCGACATTCGCATCATCGTAGCTCTCGGGCAATGCCTCCGCATCCTTCAGATCCTGAATAATCTGCGCATAGGTCTCATCTTCTGTAGCCTGTTTCACGTATGTAGTCGAAGCGTCAAGGCTCGTTGTCTCATGAAGCACAAGCGGAACCTCCTTGAACCATCTAACGAGATTGAAGTAGTTGAGTGCTCGGAGAAACTTTGCCTCGTTTACGTATCTGTTGCGAAGCGTTTCTGGTATGGATGTGTTAGTCGAAATATTATCTATTGCCACATTGGCACGGTTTATAACATCATAGCTTTCCTTCCACATCTCCTGCATACGGTCATTGCCTGGATCGTGTACGAGGTTGCTGATAGCACGCACATGAGCATTACGGGCACGAGGACCAGCCTCGTAGTCATCGGTTGCCATTTCCATGCCAATCTGCAACAGACATCTATAAAGTGACTGACCATTAGGATTGAGTCCGGCATACACCGCGTTAACCGCAGCTTCAGCATCCTCACTTGATTTATAGAACTGATTGGTTGTAAGACTTGACTCTGGCTTCTCTTCCAGTTCCACACATGATGAGAGTGCCAAGAGTGCAAAGGCTGACATTGTTAATATTTTATTCTTCATAATTTGTCTCAATTACTAACTACGAATTACTAATTATGAGTTACAAAGCACGAATTACCTAGTTTCGTTTTTTTTACTATTTAATTATTTACTATGTACTATTTATGTACTATTTCCTATTGCGGTAGGCATATACTATTCGTGATTGATTCGTGATTGCGCAAATAGTAAATCAACCATATAGTAAATAAATAGTACATAGGAACTTGCTTTAGCTTGATGAGCTTCAGCGAATAAATTCGTAAATCGTAAATGTTGTAAACAGGTAATTAGCAACTCGTAATTAGTAAATTCTTTATATTTTGTTTAGAATCCTATCACAGCTCCGAAGCTGTAGCTCTTTGCTACTGGATATGCACCACTATCACGTCCCTGATAGATATTGCTTGCCGTTGTAATCTCTGGATCGAAACCACTATAGTTGGTGAGAGTCCAAAGGTTGTTGCCTGTCACATAAAGTTTCAGACTGCTGAGATGCAGACTGCGTAGCACATTCTTCTTGAAATTATATGCCAATGTGGCTGTCTTGAGTCTAAGGAACGAACCATCCTCTACATAGAGGTCGGAAAAGTTTGTTGCAGGATCAAGTTTTGCACGGTTCACTGTTGTGCTTGGATTAGTCTCAGTCCATCTGCCTAAAGCTCTTGCCGTGGCATTCTGTTGTCCAGAGTAGAGACTGAGAGACAACTCGTTGGCATTAATGATATCATTGCCTACAACCCCCTGAAGGAAGAATGAGAGATTCCATTGCTTGTATCTCAACGTATTGTTAAGTCCGAAGGTAAAATCTGGCTGTGCATTGCCTATGATGGTACGGTCATTGGTAGTAGAGAACGATCCATCGCCGTCAATATCCTTATAAAGTTGATCGCCAGCCTTTGCACTTGCCGGTGCACTTGTATATTTCGCCTTTTCTACCTCTTCACCTTTCTGGAGAATCCCATCAGTCACCAGGCCATAGAACGAACCGAGTGCCTCCCCCACCTTGGCTATATACGACCCAGTATTCATAGAACCATAGATGTAGTAGTCAGAACCATTGCCGAGACTCAGCACCTCGTTGCGGTTAAATGAAATGTTGAAGTCTGTATCCCAAGTGAAGTTCTTCTTTACTATGTTATGCGATGTAAGCGAGAACTCAACACCAACATTTCTTACCGAACCATAGTTCTGCAATGAAGTACCATAACCTGTAGTGTAAGGAATCTCCACACTAAGCAGTAGGTCGGTAGTCTTCTTTATGTAGGCATCAATGGTTAGATCCAAACGATTGTTGAGCAATGCCACATCAACACCCAGGTCGAACTGATGTGTCGTTTCCCACCCGAGATCATTATTGGAAATTCTGTCAGGAGTGAAACCTATAACGTTAGTGCCGCCAAACATATATGTCGTAGAACTGAGAGTGGAGAGCGACTGGTAGTTGCCAATCTCCTGATTGCCCGTCTTGCCATAGCTTGCACGCACCTTTAGCGAAGATATGGTCTTTGACAAAGGTTTGAGAAAATTCTCTTCGCTTGCCAACCATGAGAGACCGACAGATGGGAAAGTACCCCATTTGTTGTCTTTTCCAAATCGCGATGAGCCATCCCTACGAATACTTGCCGTGATGTAGTATCGGTGCAGATAGTTATAGTTAGCTCTAGCAAGATACGAAATCAGAGCATTCTCCTGAGCCGATGATGAAGGGGTTGCCACCACTGAACCAGAACTAAGATTATTGTAAGTCGTGAGATCGGTAACGTATCCACTTGAACCGCTTGCCTGCGTCTCAATTCTATATTTCTGCTGGGTGAAACCCACAAGAGCGTCAAAGTGATGATTGTCGTTCCAATCATTAGAGTAAGTCAGGGTGTTCTCGTTCAACCATGATTCACGCAGTATGTTGCCAATGGTACCCTGTCCCTGCACACTGCTACCCTCGTATGTGGTAGAAGGCACATAGCTATATTCCCTGCCAGAGTCGATATCAGCACCAAACAAAAACTTGAGGTTCAACCCCTTTGCCAGAGAAAAATCGACAAAGCCCGTGCCAAGGAACTTATAGCTCTGCGACTTGTTGGTCACCTGATTGAGAGTGGAGATAGGGTTTGAAAATATGTTTTCGAATGGATTGCGGAGAGTGTAGCTTCCATCCTCCTCGTATATCGTTGCCGTTGGAGGCATGAGCAATAGAGCGCCCACCACACCGCTTGGTGCCACGTTAGACACATTCTTGCTTACCGTGGCATTGATGCCCAAGCGGAGC
This sequence comes from uncultured Bacteroidales bacterium, assembly GCA_902778265.1. GTDB lineage: Bacteria > Bacteroidota > Bacteroidia > Bacteroidales > Bacteroidaceae > Prevotella. The sequence goes on from CACYXI010000025.1 coordinate 35,935, forward strand.
AGTTTGCTAAGCTGTGAGTCGAGGTTAAGACGGCCGCTGATGCGCGAGAAATCAGTATTGATGATGATACCGTCTTGATCAAGCCAGTTCACGCTTACTGCATAGTGTGTCTTTTCCGTTCCACCTGTAACTGACAGGTTGTGGTTCTGTGCAAAAGCACTTCTGAATGCCTCGTCCTGCCAGTCTGTACCATGCCCAAGTGCGTTGATCTCGCTATCGCTGAGATACTGGTTTCTGCCACCCGATGGATTCTGATCGTAGAGCGACTCATTACGTAGTTTTGCGAAATTAGGTGCATCAAGCACATCTATCTTCTTTCTCAGTGACTGTACCCCCACGCTTGCCTCATACACAATCTTTGCACGCTCGCCTGCCTTGCCCTGCTTCGTGGTGATGATAACCACGCCATTGGCACCGCGCGAACCGTAGATAGCCGTGGCCGATGCATCTTTCAATATGTTTATACTCTCTATATCGTTTGGGTTAATGGATGCAAGCGGATTCGTAGCCGAACCACTAAGCACCCCAGCCGTAGCCGAACTGTTGTATATAGGGAAACCGTCTATAACGTACAAAGGTTCATTGCCACCCTGCACAGACGAACCACCACGCACCCTGATGCTAATACCACCGCCAGGCTGACCGGATGTAGGCGTAACTTGCACACCTGCACTTTTACCATTAAGCAGACCATCAAATGAGGCAGCATTTGTACCCTTGATATCATCCAGTTTCACCGATGACACGGCACCTGCCAGATCACTCTTCTTCTGAGTGCCATATCCCACCACCACCACGCCTTGCAGGGCGTTGAAATTCTCGGATATTTCAATAAGAATCTCATCCTCTGTTACTTCGAAGATGCTGATCTCCTCATTGTTATAGCCAGTATAGCTTGCCACGATGGTCGTAGGAACCGTCTTCACTGCGAGCGAGAAGCGCCCATCCACATCAGTAGAAGTACCGCCGTTCCCCGACTTTACGCTCACCACTGCACCAATGATAGGTTCATGAGTACGTGAATCCACCACCGCACCCCTCAAAGTCTGAGCCTCTACACTTTGCAAACCGAAGAAGGTGATGATAAAAGAGAAAAGAGAAATGAAAAATCCTCGTGATTTGAGTTTCTTTCTAAAAATGTTTGTATAAATCTTTATTGTCATATTGTTATCCTATCATTATTATTATAATGAATCAAAAATGTCTTATCACCCATTTAGGTCGAAAAGTAAATGAATGGGAATTTTGGGGGTATGTGCAAAAATTGTTTTGTCGTTTTTTATTCCTAAAAATCAGGTAAAACATTGCCTATTACAAAAATTAGCAGCCTTAATGCTATCCCCCTCCTCCCATAAGCGAGGAAGGGGATAAAAGTATTGTTTATCTCAATGCAGTCATTGCTCCATGCACCTTGAGGAATCCCTGTCTTGTAACAATTTCCTGTCCCTTGGTCTGTATCCATGTCACAAAGTCGCGAACCTTCTGGTTATCGGATGTGATGACGACTTCGCCTACCGCTGCACTTGGCTTCGCTGTATTGTTGATGTATTCGGTGAGTGCGTCAATGTTGGCAAGGGCAGCACGTTCCTCATCGCTTACGCGGTCGTTGCCGTCCAGGTCTATGCTCAGCACGCTTATGCCTTGCTGTGGCTGACGGTTGTTGAGGTCGTAGATGAGGTTTGCCACATTGAAACTGATGGCATCCGTCTGCTGCTTCACCACAGAGATTACGTTTTCCTCACGTCCCAACACCTTTTTACCCCTTAGCAGGTTAGGGGTGGTGTGAAGATTTTCCGCAAACAACTTCGTGATGACAGCCTTTGAACCTGAGAGTGAATACACGGTGCCTGGGAGTGGCTTCTCACCCTCCTCCTCAGCATCGAGAGTCTCCTCGTATGTAGGCTGTACAAAGATTTGCTTGCCCAATTTTCCGTTAATGCCCTTGCGAAGTTTCTTGTTTGTGAGAATCTCATTCTCGCTGTTGGCAATAGGCAGAATGACGAACTTGCCAATGGCAGCAAGGTCATTGTCTGCAATTTGAACGTTAGCGTCAGCATCAGCCGAGTTCACCACCTCAATCTGCACTTCGGCATTCTCCTTATTGTATTCATTGGCAAGACTTTCCACGAGAGCCCTTGCGAATGTAACGTCCTTGATTCCGATACGCACTTTCTGTGCATTTGCAGTGAGAGCGCCTGAAAGCAATGCGAAAGCCACTACTGCGACAGTTCTGAAGTTCCTGAATTTTTCCATTTTTTTGTCTCCTATTTTTATTTATAGTGAAAAGTTGAAAGTTTTTCAGGTTCTCTGGCTATCTTTTTTTCGGAATGCTTATTAGCGATGCAGATTTCTAACCTCATAACCTTCCAACTTAATATTTCTGAATGCAAACTTAGGCTCGCACGAAGGAAATAGTGCGTGTCAGCCTCTTAAAAGGTTGGCGCACGTCTCTGATTTCTGAGTGCAAACTTAGGCTCGCACGAAGGAAATAGTGCGTGTCAGCCTCTTAAAAGGTTGGCGCACGTCTCTGATTTCCGAGTGCAAAGGTAATACATTTTGTAAATTCATGAAATCGCAAGTATTAGTGACCATATAGCCAATATTAGTGATGTTATATGTAATTAATGTTTGTTGATATCATGGAATGAAGGGATTCGTTTACTATAATTTCTCATGGAAAGGCTCGAAGATATCTATATATAAATTAAGAATTTCGTTGTGCTCTCATGTTAAAAACATTGTTTGGCTATTATATCAAAAAAATGTCATTTCTGGTAGAACTAACGAGTAGAGGAGAGATTCTTTTGCATATAGATGGTTGTTGCAGTATGACCTGAGTTTCCCAGTCGGTTAGGGATATGCTTGAACCCCAACTTCTCATACATAGAAACTGCATGAGAGAATTCAGTAAAGCTTTCTATGTAGAGGTTGCTGTAGCCTGCCGTCCGTGCCGCTTCAATGACTTGCTGCATAAGTTTCTTGCCCATACCCTTGCCACGAAGCTTTGGAGAGAAATAAAATTTAACGAGTTCGGCATACCCCTCTGGCAAACCTTCTGTTGGGTAATATCCACATCCTCCAAGTACTTCTCCTTCATATTCCACTACAAAATACTCACACCTTGGATGCTGAAAGTTCTCGAACATAGTCTGCGTACGTGGATCATCATACACCGTGTTGAGCAAAGGTGCATGATATTCCTCAAACACTGAACGGATGAGCTTTGCCAAAGCATCATTGTCCGATTGTTGTATATTTCTTATTGTCATTAATGTAAAAATACTAAATTATCAATGTTAAGTAAATGTACATAATAATTTTTATAATCAAGAATTAGAGAAATTAGAGATTTTTCTTTTGAATTTATGAGAGATTTGTCGAAGACCCTCTGACCATCGGGAAGAAATTTGAGAAAGGTCGCTTACGCTCCTGTTAATCACGGCCATTCTCAATGCTACGCAAGCAGCAAAAATTGACTTTCCCTTCGGCCGTCGAGCTAAACCTTCTCAAATTCTCTAATTCTTGATTATAAAAATAAATTTGATCACTTACTTATGATATGATTATTGAGAATTGTGTATTTCCATATAGCTCCATATCATTTCTCATTCAGCACTATGTCAAGGAAATACCATATCTGCTTCTGCCACCATGGCCAGTCGTGTGCGCTGTCATATCCCCAGTAGTCACACCAATGTGGCACTCCCTTCTGTGCAAGCACGGTGTCAAGGCGGCGTGTTGATTCAAGAAGTTCGTCTTCCCAGCTACCCTGTCCTACACAGCATATTATCCTACGCTGACGGTATATGTTCCAATAATAGTGGTCGGAAGGCATCCATGTGAGGTAGTCGATGGGCGAGTTGCCATATACAAGTTCGTCGCTGTAATCGCCGAAGAAATAGCTTGCATGATATAGTCCACTGAGGGCAATGAGCGTATCGAAGAGGTCGGGGCGCCGGAAGAAGAAGTTACCAGAGTGGAATCCGCCCATAGAGCAGCCCGTCACGATGAAGGTCTCATCGCCACGGCGTACCTCTGGTATCACCTCGTCTATTACATAGTGATACCACCGCTCGTGTTGCTCTATGCGCCATCGTGGATTACCGTTAGTGTCGCTCCATGTCTCACCGTCGATGCTATCAACGCATATCAGTCGTATTCTGCCTTGTTCAATAAATTGCGCTACGGCATGGACCATTCCCATATTCTCATAGTCGAAGAACCTTCCGTTCTGTGAAGGGAATACGAGTACTGGGCGTCCACTGTCGCCATAGGTCTTATATTCCATGTCGCGACCGAGCGACTGGCTATAGTGCTTGATATAGTTTGTATTCATATATTTTTCCTTTCCTTTTATTTTTTCTCATGTACGAACCTTATGAATTCGTCTTTTTCCTGTCTTGTCTTTATTTTCACGGTGTACATTTGGTTGCCCATTGCTCCCGAAAGAATGTCGGGCATACGCTCGCACATCACGATATGGGCATTATATTTTGCAAGAATCTCCTCATGGCTGTGAGTATATTCGTAGATGTCCCTACGCGATGCAAACACGCAGAAGTACTCATCCTGCCATACGGTGCTGAGTGCATTGCCACTATCGTGCTGCGAACTCCTTGCAAGTTTTGACTTGCCGAATGCCACCATGTCTGCCCATATCTTATAGACGTTAGTGGAATGGGCAAAGTTTATCATATCAGGTGTGTAACCGCCTGCCGGGCGCATATTTACTTCAAGTGCCACAAAGTCGCCCTCCTCACCAAGGTTCTTTCTCGCTTTGTCAAGACGGAAATATTCCAGATGCACAAAGCGGTTAGTTACTCCGAATGCCTTCACCGTCTCACGACCAATAACGCTTAGCGACTCTGGAATTTCCTGCGCCACGTAATATGACAGGTCGAGTTTCTTGTTCACTATATCCATGATGCTTGGTGGCCACACAGTCATTGATTCAAAGATAGCCTCACCTGTATTGTTTACTATTGCATCATACGAGCATATCTCACCCGTGATGAACTCCTCGATTACATAGTCCTTGTCGGCAAATGACCTAAAGAATGCCCTCAGTTCCTGTTCGTCGTGAATTTTATGCGTACCTCCTGCACCAACACCAATGTCAGGCTTGGCAATGACAGGGTAGCCACATTTTCCGCAGAATCTCAATGCAGCATCCAGACCTTCGCTCACTTTCTGCTGACGCGCTGTTGCTATACCATTCGCCTGATATATCTTCTTCATCTCCGATTTTTCCTTGATGAAACCGATCTTGTCGTTCTGTATGCCTGTGGTTACGTTGAAGTCTGTGCGCAGACGTGCATCCTGCTCAAGCCAGTATTCGTTGTTCGACTCAATCCAGTCTATCTTACCATATTTGAATGATAGGAATGCAACCGCCTTGAACATCTGCTCATAACACTCCATATTCTCCACGCGATAATATTCAGTAAGTGACTCTTTCAGCTCCTCGCTTAGCGATTCGTAGGGAGCATCAGCAATGCCAAGCACGTTTACTCCGTTCTCTTTCAGATTACGGCAAAACTGCCAATACGTATGAGGAAATTGTGGTGATATAAATATAAAATTCATGTTCAGTCTATCCGTTTTTATTTGAATGATTGATGTATATGAGATTATGGAATAGTGGGTGTTTGTTTCTGTCTATCAAACCTTTTCCCTTATTCCCCTCATCCTTTTTCCTTTCACCCTTTTTCTAAATTTTTCCGAGTGCAAAATTACAGTTTTCTGTTCTTATCTACAATCACAAGAACATGGTAAGTTTGTACCACGATTGTGGTATCAAGAGTTTCTATTGGATGATTATAGATGACGGATAACAGAAAAAAGCCTCATACTTTTTTGTACGAGGCTATCGGTTTCTTTACTTTCCAAGCTGTTGCAGCGAGCCATCAAGTTTTTCCTGCGGTATTGAGATATAACCCACCGCATCGTTTGTCTTCTGACCGTCAGTCAGGATATATCTCAGGAATGCTACGACAACAGGGTCGGTAGGAATGCCCTTAGATACAAGGTATAGGTCGCGTGCTGGTGGTGAAGGATACCTGCCCTCTGCAATGGCTTTGGTTATCTGATCCTTTGTGGCGTAGAAATCCTCCTCAGCGTCTATCTTGCCATTGCCGTTTACGTCAAGTGGCAGTACGCGGATGCCAGGCAATGGCTGCATGGTGGTGTTGTCGTAGGCATAGCCAATGTTGTTGAATCCGATTGCGAGTGGATTCTTCGACACAGCCGTTGCCACGCCAGGATCACCATGAACGCCCTCGCCCTTGAGGTCCTCCTGATGCTTACCCAACCAGTTTGCCCATGTCTCAGCGGCACCACAGGCATCAGAGCGTGTGAAGAGTGCAATGCTCTCCTTGGCTGAAGGGATAAGTTGTGACCATGATTTCAGTGAGCCGTTAATCCAAATGTCTTGTGCCTCATTGAGCTTAATGCCTCGCTTTACAAGTTGTGCGTAATGAGGGTTTTTCTCGTTGATGGTTGGTACTACTGCGTCCTTTGCAACGGCAAATCCTACAGCACCCTTGTCTGTTTCTTCCTTTGAAAGTTCGCGTGATACCATACCGAGATCTACTTGTCCTGTCAATGCATCAGTAATACCCTTACCTGCACCACCACCATCAATCTCGATCTTTACATCTGGATGTAGTTTCTGGAAATCCTCTGCCCACTTTACTGCAAGTGGATAGAGAGCAAATGCACCAGAGAGTGAAATGCGACCAGAGATTTCCTCTGTATTGGCATTGTTTTTACTTTTCTTGTTCCCGCAAGAATTGAATGTTAGTCCGAGAGCCAATATGGCTGCTGCGAACAAGGTTGAAGCAATTTTTTCTTTCATTTATTTTTCTCCTGTTAAATTTGCGCCCCCTTCATTCTCTCGAGGAAGAGAGGCTTCAGATGTTAATTATTGTATCAGTAAAACTCCCTCTATGGGGATGGATGGTACTCCTGAATTCTTCGTGCAGCGTGTGAAGTAACTTGCACGAAGAAAATAGTGCGTGTCAGCCTCTTAAAAGGTTGGCGCACGTCTCTGATTTCCGAGTGCAAAGGTAGTGATTTCCTCTGATGTGCAAAATAGCATCTACGTGGTATATGTCTAACCAAAATTAGTTAGATTGAGAGCAAAAGAAGAGGTGCCTAAGAACAATCCCAAGCACCTCCAGATTAAAGTAGGAAAAATATATGTGCGTAAAAAAGCACTGATTGTATTAAAAGTCTAACCAAGCCTTTTTATTTTTTCTGAATTAGTACCTTCCAGTAGCCATCAGAGTGTTGTGTCTCAGAAAGCACAGTATGACCTTCAAGGCGCACTGAGCCAGGGACATTCTCTATTGGCTTGCCATCATCAAGAAGAATCTCGAGAATGTCGCCACTCTGCAATGTGGCGAGTTCAAGTTTGGTGCGGACAAAATTCATGGGGCATAGCACACCACGCAAATCCTTACTGCGAGTAGCTTCCACAATTGCATTATGTGAGATTGGATGTTGGGTGTCTTTTTTCTCTTCAACCTCAGCAGTTTGGGGTTGTTCAGGTTTCTTGAACTGCAAGGCATCGTCCATGCTTTCGTACAAGGCATTGACTGCATCGGCAAGCGCATTGACCTGTACAAGGTCGTAGTTGCCCTCTGCGCCTTCTTGCTTCGCTTGACTGATGATGGCGATGTAGTGACTGGCTACATATCCCTGGTTGATGAAGTTCTCGACAAAGGCATCGAACACTCCTGCGGCATCCTGCGGATCAAGTCCTCGGGTGACGAGCAGCATACGTGAGGCATGGAAGATGATGTGGTACGCTGCCTTTGCATCGCCTGACTCTGCACGCTTCCGGGCTTCGGCAATCTCGTTCTGATCAACGGTAATCATATCGAAAAGGCCTGCTGAGCACTCAGGCTTGCCACGCTTTGTAACGTTGAATACTTCATCGCTCCCCCAGTCAAAATAATAGTTCTTATCCTCGCTGAATAGTGGCACTCTGCCGTATCGCCCCGCTATGGCGGTTGCCGCCTTTCTGCCCGCATCGCTGCGTAGCCACTTGCCAAGGTTGATTTCAGCTCCGAGAGCTTCTGCCGCCTCTGCCACCTCTTCGAACTTATGCACGAGGTCAACAACAAACTTGGGGGTGTCGTAGGCTGCTATGCTCCCGATGCTCTGTGCGAGTTGCGGGGTAAGGATGTAGTTGGCTCCGATGTATATCTGGTATGCGGGATATACATGGTCGGTATGCAGCACCTTGCCTACGAATCCGAGGTCGGCCCATAGTGGTTGTCCGCAGAGGTTGGGGCAACCAGATATGTTGATGCGTGCATCGGCAAGCAGGTTGAGATCGAGATTGTCACGTTCAAGAGCCTCGTATATGGCATTGGCAAGTCCCTTGGAAAGACAGATACCAAGACGGCAGGTGTCGGCACCGGTGCATGACACGATATTGCTGAGCACCGCAGGTTTGCCATAGGCTGGTGTATAGTCGGTAAGGAGTTGCTCGAAATCGGCAAAGGCACCTTTGGGGATATTGCGGAAACGTATGTTCTGCCTTGTGGTAAAGCGGATGGTATGCTCACCATGCTTTGCTGCAAACTCAAGGATGGCTTTCAGCTTGGTTACGCTCTCTTCATCGTCGAGCCAGATGTTACCCCATGTGAATGGCAGTACGGTGGTGCGTGCATTTCTGACGGTAGGGAGGTATGCGTTTTCGTTTACTTCGAGACGTATTCCAGTAGCCTTTGCCTTCTCTACATACTGATCAATGAGTCGGAAGGTTTCTTCCTGACCGAGTTTATAAAAGATGAAACGGATACGAGCCTTGTACTTATCCTTGCGGTTGCCGTGTGCGTTGAAGAAATCCTTCATACCCTTGATAAGAGCGTAGAGGTCTTCGGCGGGAAGGAACTCCTTGTAGAGCCATCCCACGCTTGGTTTGCTGCCGGCACCGCCTCCGACATAGACCTTAAAACCACGCTTGCCGTCTCTGATCTGAGCCACGAGTCCTACATCGTTGATTCCCGCATAGTCGGTGAAGTTTTCATCAGAAGAGAAGGCTATCTTCATCTTTCTAGGCATGAGGTATGAATCAGCCTCTGGTACTACGACATCGGTGAGAGCCATGGCGTAGGGGGTGGTGTCGAACACCTCATTTTCGCTGATACCAGAAAACTCGCTAACGATGATGTTACGCACGGTGTTGCCACCACCACCTTTTGTGGCAAGACCTATGGTCTGGAGTTCCCTTAGTACATTCTGCACATTGGCAAGGTCAAGATTCAGAATCTGAATCTCTGCACGGGTAGTGATATGAAGGAGGTTAGAGCCGTTTCGACGGGCAATGTCGATAACGCCAATCAATTGTTTTGGGGTAATGAAACCACCTGTGGCACGTACACGAGCCATATAGACGTCATTCTTACGTTGCTCATATATGCCCATCGGAACGCGGAATGCCTTGAATTCCGTAGGAGATACAGAACTTGTATGATATCCAGATGCCAGATGCCCGAATTTCTCGATGTCCTGAGTGAGTGTATTTGGTAACTTGTAATTCATAATTTTGGCTACAACTAATTACGAGTTACGAATTATTAATTACCTGTTTACAACATTTACTATGTACTATTTATTTACTATATGGTTGATTTACTATTTGCGCAATCACGAATAGTATATGCCTACCGCAATAGGAAATAGTACATAAATAGTACATAAGGTAATTCGTACTTTGTAATTCGTAATCCTTCTTATATATGTTTATCTATCAGTTCGCGAATCTTTGCTGTATTGACAGCACCAGTAATTCGTTCTACGGTTTCTCCACCCTTGATTACAAGGATTGTCGGGATATTGCGAATGTTGAAACGTTCGAGAAGTTCCTCGTTATTCTCAGCATTGTATTTCCCAACGATTACTTTTCCTTCATATTCGTCAGCAATCTGGGCAATAATAGGAGCTAACCTTTGGCAAGGTCCACACCATGTAGCCCAAAAATCAATGACTATGAGGCGGTCTTGTGAGAAATACTCGTTATAATTATCATCGGTAAATTTTATTTCAGCCATAATATCATTTTCTTTTTACCATGTACAATTTGTTTTATTGAAATTATCTGTATTGTACATACATATTATCTCTTATGCAATCCACATTCCTTATGTTCAGAATCTTCCCACCACCAACGACCGGCACGAATGTCCTCGCCTGGTTCTATGGCACGGGTACAGGGTTGACAACCTATGGAAGGAAAACCATGATCATGAAGCTTATTGTATGGCACCTTATGCGCCTTGATATATTCCCAAACCTGTCCCTCAGTCCAGTGTGCCAACGGATTTACCTTGATCAGATTGTTATTGGCATCCCATTCCACTACTTGTATGCAAGAACGTGTTACTGCCTGTGAAGAACGAAGTCCGCAGATCCATACATCCAATGTGGAGAGTGCACGACGAAGTGGTTCTAACTTACGGCATTGGCAACAAGCCTTACGCAGTTCAATACTTTGATAGAATGCGTTTATACCATGCTCCCTTACATATTTCTCTATGCCTGTATGCTCAGGAGAATATACCTCAATATTAATGTCATACTTGTCGTTTGTACGATCAATGAGTTGATAGCATTCTGGGAAAAGACGTCCTGTATCAATAGTGAATATGCGTCCTTTGCTCTCGTTCTTCTTATTGATGGACGCCATCATTGCCGTAAGCACCTGGTCTTCAAGTCCGAGACTTGATGCCAGTGCAATGCGATCTCCGTAAAGAGGTAGGAAGTACTCCAGTACCTCCTCTGGTGCAGCATTGTTGAATCGTTCGTTGAGTTCCTGAATTTTGTGCATAATTTCAGTTACCATTTACCATGTACAATGTACAATTTTCATTGTTGCATTTTGCAATAAGCATGTTGGGGATAGCTAATTGTACTTTGTAAATGGTACATTGTACATGATTTTATATTATCATCGCCGCCCCTACCGTTTCGTTTGTACCTTCAGCAATGAAGATAAGAGAGCCAGTAGTGCGATTATTCTTGTAGAGATCGTAAGCCAGAGGCTTTGAAACCTTGAGAGTCACCTTTGCTATGTCATTCATATTGATGGTCTGGTCATCGTGTATATTCTCAAGCGTATTGATATTCACCTTATAGTCAACAGCCGTGACAAATCCCAGAAGTTCATCGGTGGTGTGACGGATGATATACTTCTGACGCAACTGTAGCGGATGATGGTTGAGCCAGCAAACAAGTATTTCTACCTGCTGACCTACATGGGGCAACTCACTGCTTTTCACAATCTGTGAACCTCGGCTAACATCCACATCATCGGCAAGAGAAATGCAAACGCTCTGTGGTGCCTGAGCTTCAAGAATTTGGTTAGTACCTTCGTCAATACGACTGACGACAGACTCTGTATGAGATGGAAGAACTGTTACCTTGTCGCCCACCTTAATAATACCGCTCGCAATACGCCCAGCGTATGCACGATAGTCTGGCCATTCCGCAGTCTGAGGACGAACTACATACTGCACTGGGAAACGGAAGGGCTGGCTCTCAATGCCCTGCTTCAATGGAACTTGCTCCAAGAGGTGAAGAAGGGTTTCACCAGCATACCAAGGAGTGTTCTCCGATGGATTAACCACATTGTCACCCTTGAGGGCAGAGATAGGAATAAAATATACGTGCTTCAATCCGAGAAGTTCGGCAATGTGCGCATATTCTGCCTTAATTCTGTTATATACATCTTCAGAGAAATCAACGAGATCCATCTTATTGATAGCTACAATAACATATTCGATATTGAGCAGAGAGGCAATGTACGAATGGCGCTTTGTCTGCTCAATGATACCATTGCGAGCATCTACGAGAATGATAGCAGCATCGGCAGTTGAGGCACCAGTCACCATGTTACGAGTGTATTCAATGTGCCCAGGAGTGTCAGCAATGATGAATTTACGCTTTGGAGTGGCAAAATAGCGGTATGCCACATCTATTGTGATGCCCTGCTCACGCTCGGCACGAAGTCCGTCGGTGAGGAGAGCGAGATTAATCTCTGCATTACCTAAACGCTCGGAAGCTGCCTCAACAGCCTCAAGTTGATCTTCGAAGATAGACTTTGAATCATACAGAAGACGACCAATGAGAGTTGATTTACCGTCATCAACACTTCCTGCGGTAGTAAAGCGGAGGAGTTCCATGTCAAGGTAGCCCGTGCCACCCTTATTTATTTCTGCCATAATATTATTTCTTTCCTCAATTAAAAAATAATAAGTAAAAATTAAAAAGTATGATTACTATGGATAGCAAAAAGCTGTCGTGGAAAATACAAACCATACTTTTTACTTTATACTTTTTACTTTACATTTTTTACTTTTTACTTTAGAAGTACCCTGCTTTCTTACGGTCTTCCATTGCAGCCTCAGAACGCTTGTCGTCGGCACGTCCACCACGTTCGGTTACACGGCTTGATGCAATCTCGTCAATGATATCCTCTATCGAGTTGGCGGTAGATAGAGTAAGACCAGTACATGTAATATCACCTATTGTACGGCAACGCACACGCTTTGTAACAACCTTCTCATCTGGCTTTAGCTGCATAAATGGATAATGCGCAAGCCAAACACCATCACGCTCAAATACCTCACGCTCGTGTGTATAGTAGAGTGAAGGCAAAGGGATATTCTCCAAATAGATGTATTGCCAAACATCCATTTCCGTCCAGTTGGATATAGGAAATACGCGGAAATGCTCACCGAGGTTCTTCTTGCCATTGAAGATATTCCATAGCTCCGGGCGCTGGTTCTTTGGATCCCATTGCCCAAATTCGTCCCTATGACTGAAGAAACGTTCCTTGGCACGTGCCTTTTCCTCATCACGGCGTGCACCACCGAGAGCTGCATCAAACTTATACTTCTCCAATGTATCAAGCAATGTTATAGTCTGAAGCTTGTTTCTCGATGCGTTATATCCCTTTTCCTCAATGGCACGTCCCTCATCAATGCTCTGTTGTACGCTCCCAACTATGAGTTTTACCCCCAATCGCTCAACGAGTTCATCACGAAACTCTATGGTCTCTACGAAGTTATGCCCTGTGTCTATATGTAGAAATGGGAAAGGGATTGGTGACGGATAGAATGCCTTATAGGCAAGATGTGCCATCACGATCGAATCCTTACCTCCAGAGAAAAGCAATACTGGCTTTTCAAACTGCGCTGCAATTTCACGGATGACATAGATAGCCTCCGATTCAAGTTCTTTTAAGTGTGTGATCTTTTTACTCATATATATTCCTGAATAGTGTAAAGTATAAAGTTTAAAGTAAAAAGTATGGTTTGTAAAGTAAGATTTGAAAATTAAAAAGTATGGTATGTATTTCCGCGATGGGCTTTCGCTATACATGTTAATCATACTTTATAATTTTTCCTTTTTACTTTATGTGGTAATCATACTTTTTATTTTTTACTTGTTACTTTTTAATTTCCGAGTGCAAAATTACTTAAATATCGAGAAAATAAAAATCGCATCTATTAGCTAGTTACATCACTAATATTAGTGATTATGAGATTCTATTCTTTGAAAAATATCTCATAAACAGACGACCTGACAGACTTAGTATTAGCACTATAACCGTCAGCACAACTGCTGCTGCATAAGCTCTGTTCTGAACCTCTATCTGTGGTACAGAGAGTTGGAAGAAAACTGACAGAGGCAATGTGGCGCACTTATCCTCAAATGATTCGGGGATAAAATCGGTGAATCCAGCTGTGAACATAACACCGGCAGCATCGCCCATTGCCCTACCGATAGAGAGTAGCGTAGCGGTAGCTATCGCAGGTGCAATCTGTCTAACCACCACACCTATCGTCTCAATCTTCGTTGCCCCCAGAGCGTAGGCTGCTTCAAGAAGATTCTTTGGAATAGTTCGTGCCACCTCGTCCATACTTCGTATCAATATCGGGATAATGAGAAGTGTCTCAACTATGATACCACCTAAGAGTGATGCCTTTATACCCATTGCCACCATGATGGTGAAAGCAAAAGCACCATACACGATGCTCGGAATACCGAAAAGCACATCAAAGGCAAGTCGTGCAATATATCCAAAGCGCGACGTGCTCTTAAGATAGACATTGAGATAGAATACTACGGGAATACTGACAATAAGTCCTACGACTGTTGCACCAGTCACTATGTACAGTGAACCTACGATAGCATTAAGAAAACCTCCTTCCTTGCCAATATAGAAACCCGAACCAGGAAGTGAGATTATCATATCCCAAGTGAGAACTGGAAGCCCTTTACTGAATATGCTCCATAGAACGCTAACCACGAATACAGCAACGATGATGAGCGAAAGCATCATCAGCAGACAAAATATTTTTTCTTCAATATATTTCATATTACACTTATGGAATAATGTCTTGTGGAAGAAGGTTGGAAAGAATAAGGAATAAGGTTTGATAGTAATAAACCCTCATCCTTAATCTCTTTCCCCTTTACTCCTTACCCTTTACTCTTTACACTTTATCCTTTACACTCTTGAGATACAATCTGGCGCTAAGATTGAATGCGAGCACCACGAAAAAGAGAATAAACGCAGCAAACATAAGTGCCGACTCATAGAGCGGCAATGAGAGCATCTCACCATAATTGTTTGCAATGAGTGCCGGTATTGGATAGCAAGCATCAAGCAATGAACTTGGTATGATAGCAAGATTTCCGCAGACCATCAGCACGGCGATTGTCTCACCAAGCGCACGACTGATGGCAAGCACCGTTGAGGCAATGATTCCTGAAAGCCCCGCGCGTAACACCACATGCTTTGTGGTCTGCCAACGTGTAGCACCCAAGGCGAGCGAAGCTTCACGTAATTCATGGCTCACATTACCAAAAATCTCCATGAACAAGCTCACCAACAATGGTAGTATCATCACACTCAGTACAATTGCGCCAGAAAGCAGCGTATAGCCCGATGTCGATGTTCCGACGGCAGGACCAACCCAATCGCTAATGATAGGTACGACAATAAGAGTGCCCCATACACCGAAGATAACCGACGGCAGACTTGCAAGGATGTCGAGTAAGGGATAGATGAATTTCCTCACCACACTTCTGCAATATTCCGTTAGCAGAATAGCCATAAGCAGAGATATTGGCAAGGCTATGATGATTGCAACACCCGTGACATAGAACGTGCCTATGAGGAAAGCAAGAAAGCCGAACTGATTCTGCATCGGTCTCCACTCAGATGCAGTAAGCAGTTCCCAGAACGAATGCTCAGCAAGTATGTCCGTAGATTTCAGGTACAATCCTATCGCCATTGCTACGACAAGGAGCAGAGAAGAAATGGTGAAGATCACCATAATTTCTGATGCTATCCTATCCTTTATTATCCTGTAATTCCTAAAATTCTTCATTATTTTCATATTTTCAATTACGAATTACCTTTTTCAATTACTAATTCCTAATTAGCTATTTACCCTCGTCACTCGGTTTCCCTTTTTCAATGGGAGAACTAACTAGGTAATTCGTAATTAATGATTCACAATTACACCTATCAGCCTTTTCAAAAATGATTTCTTCTCAACCTTAATCAACGGCTCTTCCTGTTCGCCACTGATAAGTATAGAATGACTGGTAAAGCCATAATCAAGAGTATGCCATGTCTCGGGCTGATGCGCCACCTTCCTGCTAAATATGGAGTTACCCGTAACGACTGCCACCTTGCCATCTGAAATCTCTTTTGACGAAAGTCGGCACTCACTTAGAAGGGTATGGAATTTCTTCTTACCATCACGAACCACCGAGAAATTGGCAACACCGCAGAGAGTACCATATTTCTTCACCGCAAGATACAGAGCCTGAATGGCATTCGACTCAAGATAGTCATTACCGTCAAGGAAAATCACCCACTCGCCCTTTGTCATTTCCAAACCTAACTTCCTTGCTTCCCAAACAGGTATCTGCTCGTTAAGATGAATAAAGCGCATTCGTCTGTCAAACAGGTACGCACGCACCTGATACTCGCTCTCGTCAGTAGAGGCATTATCTATCACCACGCATTCCCATTGTTGGGCAGTCTGCGGTATGAGCGATTGCAGACAGGATATTATGTTCCGTTCTGCATTATGAAATGTTACGATTATACTTACCATTTCCTACTTTTTAATTACATTTAAACACTAAATTCCTAGTGCATACTTTGGCTCGTATGTTAATGTATAAGAGATTAAGGAATAAGATTGGTCAGTTTTTATGGCTATCAAACTTTCACCCTTATTCTCTTCATCATTATTCCAACTTTCTGAGTGCAAAGGTAATGTTATTTGTCTTATCTGGCAATACCATTGTTGGGGTATTCAACTCACCAATATTGGCGATTGCATACATCATTGAAAATGAGTAATTTTGCAGTCGGAAAATATAATTACGAATTACCAAGTCGCAATGTAATTGCAAATAATTCGTAGAAAACAGTATAATATGGAAGAATTTAATCCGGCAAAGAAATTTGAAACTGTGGAGCATCAGGGTATTCAGGTACGTAATCTAAACGTTATTATTGGTGATGCTCATATTCTGAAAGATGTCACAGTTGATATCCCGAAGAATAAGATAACGTGTATAATCGGTCCGTCAGGGTGCGGCAAGAGCACTCTGTTGCGCACGTTCAACCGACTCATTGACTCTACCGAGAATGTAAAGATAGATGGTGACATTTTCCTTGGCAATAAGAACATAGTTAAGGCACATGGTGCAGAGTTAATCGAACTTCGTCGTCATGTAGGACTTGTACCACAGCGACCTTGCCCACTGCCAATGTCAATATACGACAATATTGCATACGGATGTCGCATACATGGCGTAAGAGGCAAGGCGCGATTAAATGCCGTGGTAGAGCACTATCTCAAAGGCATAGGTTTGTGGGAAGAGGTTGAAGACCGACTCTCATCACCTGCATCCCGTCTCTCAGGCGGTCAACAGCAGCGACTGTGCCTTGCACGTTCACTGGCAGTAGAACCAACCGTACTACTGGCCGATGAGAGCACTTCGGCACTCGACCCAATCTCCTCTAAAAAGGTAGAGCAGCTATTTGTTGAACTAAAGCGCGACTACACCGTGGTGATGGTTACACACACGCTTCAACAGGCACTCCGCGTAGCCGACCATGTAGTATTCATGTACCTTGGTGAGGTGATAGAAACAGGACCT
This sequence comes from uncultured Bacteroidales bacterium, assembly GCA_902778265.1. Lineage (GTDB taxonomy): Bacteria > Bacteroidota > Bacteroidia > Bacteroidales > Bacteroidaceae > Prevotella. The sequence goes on from CACYXI010000025.1 coordinate 53,143, forward strand.
GCAAAAGAAGTGTTCAACAATCCCCAGAACGAACTTACACGTAGATATCTTGATGGAGCGTTCAGTTAAGAGAAAATTCACCTATTACAGAATTCATAGCAGTGTATAGAAATAAAATCACTCAAAATCCATACCATAACCAGATATTTCGGTATAGTTATCTGCATACACCTGATAGGTAGCCTGAATGTAGAAGAAGGTGAAGACGCTATTGGGTGATTGCGGGTAATCATAAAAAAATGGCGCGCATCATTACTTATCTTTTTATGTATGGGATAGTACACTACACTAGTAATTTGTTATAACTATCCAAAATTTCAAGTAAAAAACGATTCATATTCCCATTATAAATTCGCTTACTTCTTCCTATTAGCCTCCGCTCTTCCTTCTAAATCTGTTTCATAGTATGGACGAAAAATGGGATTTGTATCGAATTTGGTAGGAATTTACAAGGGAGGAAGAAGGGTATCGAAAAAAATTATCCACATTTACCCGATAGATAGGCTGAATATCAAAGAGAGCGAGGCGCTATCGGATGATTGTGGATAATCATAAAATTAAATATAGAACTCTGTCTGATCAACCAGTCCGGCCTTGAGAGCGTATTTTACAGCATCATGGGCACAGTTCACGTTAAGCTTTCGAAAGATGTTTTTGCGATGGGAATTGATGGTATGAATGCTCGATTCACGTTCGGATGCTATCTCCTTGGTGGTCTTGCCTTGTGTCATTGCCTTAAGTACTTCAATTTCCGTCTGGGTAAGATCAGTACTCTCATGTCGGTCTTCAATTTCCTTCATAAGCAGAATACTCATGGCATGTTGGGCTATGTATCGCTCGCCACGGAGTACGAAGCGCAAAGCCTCACGCAGGATGTCGATAGGAGCATCCTTGTAAGCAACACTCACGTTGGCAGTTTGATAGAGCACAAAGCGCAGAAAATCAGGTGTGAGTTCATCGCTAAGAAGTAACCATGATGATGATTTCTGATATAGATCACACATCATGGTGAAATTCTCCTGATTGTCAAAATTGAATAGTGTGTAATCAATGATTACAGCACATGGATTTCCTTGCTTGAGAAAGACTCCTAATTCATATTTTGTTGTGGCATACACTATTTCCACATCCCACTTATGATTGAAGGAGGTTATTCTCTTGCAAAGTGTTTCAACTGCCAATGCCGTGAGTGGCTGATTGTCTGCTATGATGATGCGTTCTATATTCATAATGCTTAAACTAATTTATTAATGATTTTTCAAATCACATGCTGCCTGCTCGTAGTCGATCAGTTCCGTGATGGTCGGGTTGTCACCGCAGAGCTTGCAGTGATGGTTAGGACGGGTGCTGATCTTGCGGAAATACATCGTCTTGGCATTGAATGTGAGGAGCTTATTGGTGAGAAGCTCGCCTACACCTGTGATATATTTCAGGGTCTCGGCTGCCTGAATTGTGCCGAGCATTCCGGCGATGGCTCCAAGTACTCCGGCTTGTGAACAGGTAGGAACAAGGTTTGGTGGTGGGGGGGCGCCGAACACACAACGGTAGCAGGCTGAGCCTGGTACGTGGGTAAAGGTCTGGCCCTCGAAACGAAGGATGCCACCATGACTGAATGGCTTGCCTGCCATTACGCACGCATCATTAATAAGGAACTTTACTGGGAAGTTGTCAGTGCCGTCAACTATGAAGTCGTAGTCCTTGATGATGTCGAGGGCATTGTTTGCCATGAGCAGATCCTGAATGGCATTGACCTTTACGTTAGGGTTGATG